>JANXTX010000217.1 GCA_025352165.1 Caulobacteraceae bacterium
CACCTGATCTGCCAGAGCTTCAACGACGTGTTCTCCAAGTACGGGGACAAGACGCCGATCTTCGACAACATGCACATTACCGCCACCTTCGCGACCTCGGAGCCGACCAGCATCGACAAGGTGATCCGGCGGGCCGGCAAGGCGCTGGAGATGCGCGAGAGCTACAGCGATCCGCGCAGCATCTTCGGCAGTTCGCACCGCTCGACCTCCCAGAGTGAGCACGAGCGCTACATCCTGACCGAGGACCGGGTCCGCGAGCTGGACGACAACCAGCAGTTCCTGTTCGTCAACAACACCAAGCCGATCCGCGCGGAGAAGATCCGCTATTACGACGAGCCGTTCTTCAAGGCGCGGACGGGGGACTATTTCCACGGCGTGCCGGCCAAATACGAGCAGCGGCCGGGCGCGGCCGACCTGCCGGGCGCAGCCCAGATCGACTGGCTTGGGGTTCGCGCCGCAGAGCCGGCCCCGGACGGCCTGAAGGGCGTCGTGCCGCCGCCGGCCCCCGCGGCGGCGGATGACGGACGTCAGCCCGCCGGCGACGGCGGGCTGGGCCTCCACGCGCCGGTCTCGAGCCTCCGATGGACGGGCGACGACGATGACGACGGCAGCCTGGGCTGACGGACCTGCAGAGACACCCACGCTCCGCTGACTCCAGTTGAATTGGATTTCCGATGCCGCAGCACCATCCCGTCGTCACCGATCGCAAAGTCGCCGCGCTGAAGCAGGCCATGGGTCCGGTGATCGCCAGCGCGCTCGCCGACCGCATGGTCGTGGAGGTCATGGTCAACCCGGACGGCAAGATCTGGGTGGACCGGATCGGGGAGGGGAGGTCGTTCACCGGCCAGAGCTTGGCCAGCGCAGACGCTGACCGGATTCTACGGCTTCTGGCCGACCACGTGGGCGAGGTGGTCACTCGGGACCGGCCTCGGGTCAGCGCCACGCTTCCGGAGACCGGCGAGCGGTTTCAGGGCGCCTTCATGCCGATCGTATCCAGTCCCGCGTTCGCGATCCGCAAACGGCCGGAGGTGGTGTTCACCCTGCCAGAATATGTCGACCAGGGGATCATGACGGAGCACCAGGTCGCCGTGATCCGCCAGGCGGCGACGGCGCGTCAGAACATCCTGATCGTCGGCGGCACAGGCTCGGGCAAGACGACGCTCGCCAACGCCATTCTGGCTGAGCCGGCCTTTGCCCAGGACCGTGTGGTGCTGATCGAGGACACCGCCGAGCTCCAGTGCTCGGCGGAGGACAAGATCCAGATGCTGACCAAGCGGACGGACCCGCCGGTAACCATGACCGATCTGGTGCGTGACACCCTGCGCCTGCGGCCGGACCGCATCATCATCGGCGAAGTCCGTGACGGCTCGGCGCTGGACCTGCTCAAGGCCTGGAACACCGGCCACCCGGGCGGCCTGGCCACGATCCACGCCAACAGCGCCGCCGAGGCCCTGACGCGACTGGAGGACCTGATCGGCGAGGTGACGCAGAGGATCCCCTATCGCGCCATCGCCCAGGCCATCAATCTGGTGGTGTTCATCGAGCGGACGGCCACGGGTCGAAGAATCCGGGAGGTGAGCCGCCTGGTCGGCCGGGACGGGGAGACCTATCGGCTCGAGACAATCGGAGAGTAGGCGGCCGGCCCAGGACCACGGGTCGTCATCGGTCGATCGCGTTGGCGCGGTCCTGCAGGGCTTGTGACCGGGCCATCAATTGCTCGAAGGAGGGCGCCTGGTCGTTCAGCAGACCGTTGTCGAGCATCGCCTGGTAATCCGCCCGAAGGAGGTTCGTGAGCGTCCCGCTTGGGACCAGCTGCAGGTCCCCGGCGACAGCCGCAGCGTAATCGACGCCCTTGGCCGCAAAGAAGGCGGTCTTATGCGCCGCCACTTGGCGGGCGATGTTGCGATCGGCCATGGCGGTCGCCGCATGGCCGGTGTCGTCCAGGCGCACCAGGTCATACCAGTGACGGGCCAGGCGCTCGGCGGTGAGCGTATCGGCCTTGCAGAAGACGTGCACGGCGGTGGCCTTCTCCCAGAAGGTCCGCTCGATCCGCATGACGCGGGGCTCCGCCCTCGGAAACGTTAGGGCGGGCAGTTCGCTCGCCGCGTAGCAGGTGATGGGCATGGTCTCGGCAGGCAGGCCGGTGGAGCGCCCGCCGAACTCGATCAAGACGTCGGGGGACATGTAGCCCCAGCCGGTGCTGACGGGATCATGGCGGATCCAGACCTTGTCGTCTGTCCGCTCGATGCGCACGGTCAGGTTGGCGTTTTGGACCTGTTGCCCCAGGTCGGGGACGATCACGTCCGCGATCCAACCTGACAATGCCTCGTCGATCGCCCTGCGCCACCGCCTTTGCTGGCTGGTGGTCGCGGCGATGGGCTGTTCGCCGTCGCCGACCAGGTCATGGATCAGATGGCGGATGTCGACGGTGATATCGATGTCTTCGGAAAATCGATCGATGACGCCGTAGGCCTTGGAGAGCGATGTGCCGCCCTTGAATACGATGTGTGCGCGCTCGGGCCCCGAAAAGAGGGCGTTCAGGGTCCAGACGACCCAGATGTCCTTTTCGAGCAGGTGAGGGGACAGCCCTGACCCCGACGCCGCCACGCCGAGCGCTTCGATCTGGTCCTCACGCGCCAGGCTGAGGAAGGCCTCAGCCACGGCCGACCATGGCGTCGCTCACGGTCTGGGCCAGCCAACCCGGCGCGACGGCGCGCAGGGCGGCCAATTGGGTCATCTCCGTGGGACCCAGCGTCTGGGCTAGTTGGGCGACCGCCGAGGCCGCCCGCCCGCGTCCCATCCACCCGAGGGCGCGGAGCACATCGCCGGCGTGGGTCCCCGGTTCGACGAGCTGCCAGGGCGGCGCGTGGCGTAGTTCCACCTTCTGCTTGCCAAGCGACAGCCGCCGGCCCGGCCCGGAGGTGAGATAGACTGGCCGCACCGGCACCTGGGTGGTCAGGCCCAGGCCATTGGCGATGGCGGCGCCGTTCGGCACCACCACTTCCCCGAAGGCGCGTCCGAGCGCCTGCACTACCTTTTCCGCCGCGGGGGCGCGAGGCCCAAAGCGGGTAGCGATCGGGCGAACGTAGAGCCCCCGGGCGATGCGCATGAGTTCGCCGCGCCGGGCCAGGCGCGTCAGGGCCTGGTCCACGGCGGCGCGATTGCCCAGGTGCAGTAGCCCCTTGGCGGTGATGGGTTCGCCCTCGCCGAGGGGTGTGACGTGGGAGAGGATTTGGCGAGACAGGGGGGTCATGGCTAGGCTCCGTGTCTGAACATATAGGATGATTTCTGACACTTTGCAAACGAAGGTCGAACAGCTTGTAGGCGGCTCGATTTCCTTGACGCTGGAAGCTATGCAGTCGCCAGAACTACGGAGGCGATTGGGAGCACCTGAATGGCCCGCATCTTTGATTTCGACGGGCACCCCTGGTCCGACAATGGCCGCCAAGGTTTCAGGCTGCGCGATCCGGTCGAGGACCTGACCCCAGATGACGTGCTGAGATTGACCGACGGCGCCACGGGCGGCCTCTCCTATTGGAAAGCTAACCAGGTGGAGCGCACGGCCAAGGGCTGGCGCGGGGTCCTGGCCCAGACGGAGTGGCCGGACGGCTCCCGCTAGGACGAATCCACATTCAGCGCAGCCACAGCATGATAGCGGCGAGGTGTATGAAGGCTAGGTAGTGGCCTGCGATGCGGTCGTAACGGGTTGCGAAGCGTCGGAAGTGCTTGAGCTTGTTGAAGCAGCGCTCGATGCGGTTTCGCAGCTTGTAGAGAACCGGATCGTGGGGGATGGCGACTTTGCGCGAGCGGGTTGAGGGGATGACAGCCTCAGCGCCGATGCGTTCCAGATGCCGCCTCAAGGAGTTGGCGTCGTAGGCCCGATCAGCCAGGACGGCTTTGGGGGCATGGCCTTCGAGCAGAGCGGGAACGGCCAGTATGTCGTGGCTCTGGCCTGGAGCGATGACGAACCGCACGGGCCGGCCCAAGCTGTCACAGGCCATGTGCACCTTGGTGGTCAGTCCGCCTCGGGAACGCCCCACAGCCGGATCCGGGGCCCCTTTTTTTGGCCGGAGCCCCGGCCGGTGGTCGCCTGCTGATGAGCCCTCACCAGGGTGGAATCGAGCATCAGGTATTCGTTGCGCCGATCCTTGATCAGGTCGTTGAATACCTTTTCCCAAACCCCGGCCTTAGCCCAGCGGGTGAAGCGGGCGTGGACAGTCTTCCACTTGCCGTAGCGCTCCGGGAGATGCTGCCAGAACGCCCCTGACCGCAAAACCCACAAAACGCCATTCACAAACAAGCGGTTGTCGGACCCACTTCTGCCAGGGTCACCATCCTTGCCGGGAAGCAAAGGCGCAATCCGCGCCCACTGCGCCTCGGTCAACTCGTAGCGCTTCACACCCATCACACCCTCCGCAAAAAGCGGAGACCTATGAATCACGCATCAAGCCCTGCGTGAATCCCTGAATGTGGATTGGACCTAGAGGCGTGGCGTCGATGTCGGCTCAAGACGTCGCGCCGTATTTGTGGAAGTCCTCGTCGTCGGCGCGCACGCCGAACTGGCCGGTCACGCGGCCCCAGGCCTGATCGATCGCCTCGACAAGATGGATTGGAAGGCCGCGATCCGCGCGCGAATGCATCGATAGGAAGCTGTCGACCCTGTGCGCATCCGGTTCCGGGGCTGCCAACGGCGTCTCGACTAGGAAGACGAGGTCGATGCCGCTGCAGCGACCGTCACGCATCACGTCGCCCATGGTCCAGACGATCGATTTTCGGTCGAGCTTGAACGGCGGTGTGATGAGCACCACGACACCCAGGGCGTTTGGGCGGTCGAGCGCGATCTTGGTCTTCTTGATCTGGTCGTTTGCCGACTTAGTCACGTCCTGGACCCGTCGGCCTACGATGCGCAGCGTGTTGGCGGCGACCCGCGGATCGAGATCGTGGAGGTTCACCGCGACCGGGCCGAAGATGACCGGCGCGCCCAGATGCGTGCTTTTGGCGAACATCTCCCCGACAGCCTGGCCGACCTCGGGCTCGTTGGCGCGATCGGTTGTGAGTGACTTCACCTCGACGATCACATCGTCTTCGGCGAATAGGACATCGGCGACCCGACCCTTATAGCCCCTGGGGATCGCGCACTCGGCCGCTCGTCCGCCGGCATCGATCAGTACACGGACCATAAGCTCATGCTGGTTCAAGGCTATTCCACCCCATCGCCGAGCGCCTCGATTCGCTCCGGCATGTCCAACAGCTTGAGCGCCGCCGCGGAGATCGCTTCGGGAATCGTTGGGAACGCCTCCGCCGAGCTGATCGATACGCCGTCAGGAAAGGTGACCGTGGCCTGGTAGCCATTGCCCTTGGGCGTCGCAGAGAGCCGGACTTCTTTCATCGCTGATCCTCCCGGGCGCCAGAGCCTCCGCCGCCTCTGCAAGCAGGTCGCTTCTCTCGTTTCGGATGAAAGAGGCCCAATCCAAGCTCAAGGGCCACCGCTAATTTGAGCCGATACCTGCGGAGGAAGACGATCTGGTCAATGTGACGCCGGCCGACCTGATCGGCAGGCCGCCAGAGCGATCCTACTCTTCGCCATCGCCTTCGACAGGCACTGACGCGGCGCCACCAAGCGCCTCATAGCGGCGCGCGGAAAGCCACTGCAGCCGCTTGGCCTGGGTGAGCAGGACCCGCCGCAGGCCGCCCTGCACCTTCCGCTCCGAGATCACCTGCGCCAGCCGCGAAATGATCAGGGAGCGGCGCGCGATCCGAAAGTCAGGGTGCGACCGCAGCTCGTGGACACGCTCGGAGACGATGCGGCTCCTAAACGAGGGCGGCGCCTCGACAGCCAGGTCTCCGGGCGGCGGATCTTTCTCGTTGAGGATGGCCTTGAACTGGGAGCCTGCCACGGCGCGCTCGGTGATCAGCCGCTCAAGCGCATCGAGGTGCTGGCGGGCGGCTAGATCGGACCGGCTGGACTCCTGGAACTGGGGGAGGGGCCAGACCTCGATCTCGAAAACCTCGAAGGGGTCTAGGACCGACATAGCCACCGCGTCGGTGCGCTGGTTGGTCAAGTGGCGCCGGATACGGGTCCTCAGCCGCTCATTGGTCTGGCCGACATAGATCGGCTCGCCGTCGTAGTCGAAGAAGGCGTAGACGCCCCAACGGTAGTTGCCCACGAAGGGGCGGGCACCCGAGGGATCGTCGAAGGGGGTGTCTAGGAACCTCGCCAGGTTCTGGCGCAGGTCCTCGGTCTCGAACGGCGGGAAATTGACGGCGTCAGGGTCGCGACGGATGAGGTCGGTCACGCTACCTCCCGCGTCTCTATCGCCTCCGCCAACAACGGTTCCAGGATGTGTTGGGCCAAGTGGCGCACGACGTCGACCACCACGCCGTCGCCGGTCAGGTGATAGGCCTCGTTGTAGTTCTTTGGCAGCTTGTAGTCGTCGGGAAGGCCCATCAGCCGAGCGGTCTCGCGCGCCGAGATCAAGCGTGAGCGGATCTTCTTGCCATCGATGACGAGGATCACCTGGCGGCTCGATCCGCCGGCGGGCGTCCGCAGGCATCCCGACACGTCGTCGAACCGGACCTCCGCGCGCTGAACCTTCACCCCGCGCTCGTCCAGCCGCGTGCGGTTATAGACCCCGCCGACCATGCGGCGGCCGGCTCTGACGGCGGCGGCCACCTTGGCCTTGTTGGCCAGCGACATCTTGGCCAGGAGACGTTCGGTTTCGGCCGGCGTGTGCCAGGTGACGCTGGTTGGGTGCTCTTCGATCTCGTCGGCGAAGGTTCGGACCCGATGGCCAGGCGTCGGCACGTTCCACCAGAGCATATTGGCTCGCGTGTCGGCCGGCAGGGACTCCACCGCGCGCCGAATGGCCCGAGTGTGGAAGGGGTCAAGCGGCTCGGGCGACAGAAGCGCCGGGTCGATTGAGACGTCAGCTCGGACGCCGATGACGAACAGCCGCGGCCGCGACTGCGGAACGAACAGGTCAGCGTTGATCACCAGGGCGCCGCAGCGGTAGCCGGCCTGGGCGAAGGTCCGGCAGATGGTCTCGAAGTCCTTGCCTCCGTGCGAGGTTAGCGTGCCACAGACGTTTTCTAGAGCGATCAGTTTCGGCGCCCGGCCCTCGGCTTTCAGCTCCCGGACCACGTCCCAGAACGGATAGAAGGTGCCGGACCGCTCGCCCTTGAGCCCAGCGCCGACGCCGGCCAGGGAGAGGTCCTGGCACGGGAACGAACCCCACATCAGGTCTGCGACGCCGGGGAGATCGGCGGGGCCTACGGTGCGGATGTCGGCGACCTTCAGCTCGTCCGAGCCGAAGTTCGATTGGTAGGTCAGCCCCTTCTTGAAGTCGAAGTCGTTGGCAAAGAGACAGGTCCAATCGTGACCCAGCCCTTTGCGCGCCATGCCGCCGCCGGCGAAGAACTCATAGAACTTAGCCATGGGCGCGGCGCTCGCTACCTTGGGCCGTCGGCGAGGCGCGCTCGCGAGCTAGCTTTTCCTCGACGGCCTCGGCGATCCAGGTGTTGCGCGAGACGTTACCGGGTCGCGCCGCGCAGGCCTCATCGATCTGCGCGAAGGTATCCCCGGCGAGGCGAAGGTTGATGCGGTCCAGGCTGCGGACCGTCGCGGTTTTCGAATCGGAACTCATTGAGCCAGGGTGGCGCCTCTGTGGCGCCACGTCGAGCCAATGTTTCCCCTTTTGTTCTAACGGCGTGATACTACAGTTCCGCCATGACCGGAGAGCAAATCCGCAAGATCATCCACGTCGACATGGACGCCTTCTATGCGTCGGTCGAACAGCGCGATGATCCGAGCCTGAAGGGCAGGCCGGTCGCGGTCGGCTACCCCGAGCGGCGCGGCGTAGTGGCGGCCGCGAGCTATGAAGCGCGTCAGTTCGGGGTGCGCTCGGCGCTGCCGTCAGTCACGGCGCTGAAGAAGTGCCCAGACCTGATCTTCAGGCCGCCCCGGTTCGACGTCTACAAGGCGGTCTCGCGCCAGATCCACGAGATCTTCGCCGACTACACGCCGCTGATCGAGCCGCTGTCGCTGGACGAAGCGTATCTCGACGTCACCGCGAACCTGCGCGGCATCGAGACCGCCTCTGCGACCGCCAAGGAAATTCGGGCGCGCATCCTGGAGGAGACCGGCCTAACGGCGTCGGCAGGCATCTCCTACTGCAAGTTCATCGCCAAGCTGGCCTCGGATTTCAGGAAGCCCAACGGCCAGTACGTGGTCCCGCCCGAGATGGGGCCGGCGTTCGTCGAGGCTCTGCCGGTCACCAAGTTCCATGGCGTAGGGCCGGTGACGGCGGCCAAGATGCACAAGCTGGGCATTCAGACCGGCGCCGACCTACGGGCCCAGACTCTGGCGTTCCTGCAGCATCACTTCGGCAAGTCCGGGCCCTGGTACTATGAGATCGCCCGCGGCCGCGACGAGCGGCCGGTGCGACCCGACCGGGAGCGCAAGTCGTCGGGCTCGGAGACTACCTTCAGCGAGGACCTGGTCGATCCGGACAGGATCGAGGCCGGCGTGCTCGCCATGGCGGACGATGTCTGGGCCTGGTGCGAGAAGACCGGACGCCGGGCCCGCACGGTCACCGTGAAGATCAAGTGGGCCGATTTCCAGCAATCGACTCGCAGCCAATCCTTCCCATGGCTCGTGGACAGCCAGGCGAAGATCCACGAGGCGAGCCTGGGGCTGATCCGTTCGGTTTTCCCCCTGCCCAAGGGTGTGCGGCTGGTTGGAGTGACTCTGTCGAACTTCGCGCCTGAGGCTGCTAATCTCGTTGGCGAACCTTCGCTGCTGGCCGAGTCGGACGCCGCTTGACCAACGCCACCCCCACGACTGAGACTGCCGAGGATCTCGAAGTCATGGCCCAGGCCCTTGAACGGTCTGGCGGCTACCGTGTGCTGCGTCGCCTGGCGCCCATGGCACAACGCCTGGCACCGACCGGGGTGCAAACCCGCCAAGGCCTCTTCGTCGACACCGAGACCACGGGGCTGGACGCCGCGCGCGACGAGATCATCGAGCTGGCCATGGTGCCCTTCACCTATGGGGTGGACGGCGAAATCTACGATGTCGGCGATGCCTTCCAGCAGGTGCGCCAGCCCTCGAAGCCGATCCCGCCTGAGATCACCGCCATCACCGGTATTGATGACGCCATGGTCGAGGGCCAGGTCATCGCCCCGCAGGCGGTCGCCAAGTTCGCGGCGCCGGCTGCGCTCGTGATCGCCCACAATGCCGCCTTCGACCGCAAATTCCTCGAGCGCTACAGCGACGTCTTCAACACCAAGCCCTGGGCCTGCTCGATGAGCGAGGTGGATTGGGCAGGGGAGGGGTACGAAGGAGCCAAGCTGGCGTACCTCGCGTCCAGCGCCGGCTTCTTCTATGAGCGTCATCGCGCAACCCACGACTGCCTGGCCGGGTTGGAACTGCTCGCCCGGGTCCATCCGGTCAGCAGACGCACAGGTCTGGCGCAGCTGCTCGACCGGGCTCGGACCCCGACCTGGCGCATCTGGGCGGAGAACTCTCCGTTCGACCTCAAGGACCAGCTGAAAGCCCGAGGCTACCGCTGGAACGCTGAGGTCGGCGGTGGCCCTCGCGCCTGGTACATCGACGTCGCCGAGGCGGCTCGGGACGCCGAGATCGCGTTCCTGCGGGCGGAGATCTATCGCGGCGAGGTTGATCCGCTCATCCGGAGGATCGACGCCTACGACCGGTTCTCCAGCCGGTGTTGACCGGCAGCCAGCTCAGGACTTGAGGTCTACGACCAACTCGGCGACCTCAGCCTTGGCATAGTTGGTCCCGGCGTCGACGAGGCAGTCCATTGGTCGCGCCTGCGATGGGGTCCCGCTTTGAGCGCGCCCTTGCAGCGCCGACCTCTCGTTGTCCGTCAGGCTTTCCCACCACCCGGGCTTCAGGAACAGGTTGTCGGACTGCTCGAAAGCGATCCTAATCATCGCGTCGGCCATGCGGCCCTCGGCCAGCTGGTTCACCGACTCCATGAACTGCACCGCCGGCCCTCCTCGCGGACAGATGGAACTGAACACCACGACTGTTCGCCCATCATAGGCAGTCATATTCCAGGCTACATAGTCGAAGGCGAGATCGCCCCTTGTCAGGCGTTGCAGCGGCTTTCCCTGAAGGTCGAACTCGGCGTGGAAGGCGCCGCATCCGACGACGGGGAGCGTGCGGTCGAACCGGATGGCGACGAACGAGAGCCCCGACGTGTCGCCACTTGTAAGCGCCGCATCATAGTCGGCCTTCCAACGTTCGGCATCGCGCAGCCCTCTGCGCACGCCCCACTCGATGGCGTAGATGTGCCGCTGGATTGCCCGCTGATGAAAGAACGAGTGGCCGCTGTCCATCTGCCGCTGGATGGTCAGCGTCTCAAGCTGCAGCGCCTTGGCAAAACGCTCGTAGGCGATCGCTCGGAAACCCAGCAACGAGGCAGTCGTCGCGGTAAGATCGACATCCTTACCTTCCACGGGCCCGAAAAGCTCCGTGTCGTGGGCGCTGCAGAAACCGGGAAAAACCGAAGCCTGACCCACTCCAATTCGTCTTGGGCCTGGTGCGCCCTCGCTTTCGATCATGCCCTTCATCGTCGGCTTGACGGTCAGGACATGGCCTTCATCCGCGATGGCCGCGAGCCCGCCGCGCCGCTGGACGGTGTGGGCCTTTGAAATCTTGGTGCAGGTCGAGGCTGATGCGGCTGGGTGCGAACAATACCCCTTCTCCGCCAGCGATCGCATCTGGGCGTCGACCGCGAAGATATCGACCTTTGGCTGCTCTTCGCGCCTGTGGTGGCACCACTTGTACTTCGTGCCTGAGCCGCACCAGCACAGTGCATAGGCCTCCATGGACGCCAAGGGTCTGAAGGGCGGCGGTCCTACAAAATCAGTGGTCAAGGATGGGTGGGCGGGCATGCCGATAATTGTACGTCCTTACGGCAGTATCGTCTCGCGCAGGGCTGATCCGAAGCGCCGTAGAAGCTGCTGCTCCGTCGCCAAGCTGGTTGTCACTGGGATTGCCGCCGCTCCGTGGTCTCGGACCCAGGCGAACCGATGGCGGCCATCAGTGAACGAAATCATCCGGCTGGCGTCGAGGCCCAGGTGCGGCATCCACGTTGGCCGTCGGCTGCGAAAATGGCGACCGATGTTGGCGTACCGCGACGGTTGACCGGCACCCGAACCACCTTTGCCGACGTAGTGATCGCCGGTGCGGGCGAAAGACTCCTCGACCTTGGCGATATCGAGCCAGACCACGGGCTCGGGCTCCAGATCTTCCCAGCCATCACCGAACGGTTGGACTTCCCAAAGGACAATCACGCAGCTCTCCGTTCAGCCGTAGCGGACGGGTCAGACTCTTGCCGCGCGCCGGGTGTGCGCGGTCACCAACAGGAGCGTCACCGCCCAGTGATCGCTGCCCATCAGCTCGTGACAATCGGCCAAGCCGGCGGCCTTCACCGCATGCAGCGCGGCGTTCATGCGTCGAACCGGCCATTGTAGGTCGGTGTTCAGATCGGTGGGCGAATACTGGTCGGAGCCTTTGTTGACCATCGTCGCCGCTAGGGTCTTCGCGTCTTCGGCGGGGCGCCAAGCATGTACGTGCGGATCGAAGGTGATGTAGAGCGGCCCAAGCGGCCAGACGATAGACTCCCCGATGGTGTCAGTTTCTTCGAGAAGCCCGGCCTCCACGAGGTCGAGGACGCCGACTTCGACGTCGTCTAAAGAGAGACCGGTCGCTGACGCTAGGTCCTCGAAATCGAGCTGTGGCTCGAACGCCTCCGCGGATTCGCTGACGGTGGCCATGTGTTTGCCGATCGCAATGGCGGCTGGCGAGTAGCGGCCTAAGGTGTCGACACGCTGAACATAACGGGGCGTCGGCCCCAAGGCGGGCTTCGCACTGACCCCATGGATTTGGTTCACCAAGGCCTCGAGCGCGGGTAGGTGATCTGGCGCGATCTCCGGCGAGAGCATGCCCTTCAGCAGTGGGGGCAGATCGGTCAAAGGCAGTCCGAGCCGGAGCGGGATGAATTTTGAGGTTCCCTCGACCCGCCGCACGAACCCCGCATCGACTTCCTCATTGACCCACGGCTTCCTGAGCGCAGTCGGGCTGAGAAGAACGACGAAATGGGTGCAGGCCCCGAGGCCTTCGTCCATTTTACGTCGCAGGCTATCTCCGGCGGCGATTTCCCACTCGTCGAACCAGACGTCGATGCCATTGGCCATCAGGTGCTCGGCGATCGGGCG
Organism: Caulobacteraceae bacterium; assembly: GCA_025352165.1. Classification (GTDB taxonomy): domain Bacteria; phylum Pseudomonadota; class Alphaproteobacteria; order Caulobacterales; family Caulobacteraceae; genus Acaudatibacter. The sequence continues at coordinate 12,247 of JANXTX010000217.1, forward strand.
CGCCGTAGCCTTATCTTCGCTGGCGTGAGCGAAATAAACGACAGGCGTGGTTCGCGTGCCGTCATGGCCTTTACTGCGATCGCGGTCCAACCTGGTCTCCAGCGCCAATGCGAATTCATCGGATCCAGACGTCGTGATCCGAACACTTTTAGGAGGAGCCTTCCAGGCGAAGACCAGCGGGTGCGCCCCAGTCTGCGGGTCCACCATCGACGCAGCTGCAGATCGGCCACGTTCGATCATGATCTCAACAGCTTTGGCCATCGCCTTTTCCATCAGGTCTTGGCCGAACCGGCGCGGATCGAATGGCCCACCGTTCCACGTGATTCCGACGATGGCGGTGGCTCCCTGTTTTCATTATGTTCTAGCGAGTCCCGCCCGCTTTCTCAACTGGGCCAAGCATCGATTGACAACCTTGCCCACATGACTGCAACGCCAGAACGATTCACGATCGACAAGGTGGCCTTCGATCAGCCCCGGGAGACTTGAAAGCCGCGTCTCACCTGCGACTGAGTCCTAAGGACGGATACCAATGGGCGGCGTCGCGAACGATCACCTCCAAACACGGCTAGGTCCCAGGCATACGCTTTTCCAACGCATTGCGCTGGAGCGGTTCAATGCCCTGGCTCAGTGGAGCATGCCTCCTGCCATGCGCGCCAATACCCAGCTGGCATCGGCTTGGACCGACGCTGACGAACGGGTCGCGGTCGCGGTGCTCCACCTGAACGAGACTCGCGAGTTTATGTGCGTGGCCTTCGCTCGCGACGAAGCCGGCCGATTGCGAGGGTTCGAGCGATCCGGGCACCTTCCCAGCGCCCGCGCCGCCGAGCAGGCCATCGGGCGGGACTTCGGCAAACTGCTTCTCGAGAAGACCCCGACGTGGCCGGACCCGGTCAAGCAGCCGCCGGGCATCGACCTCTTCGCAGCGATCGCCGGCGTGAGCCGCCACGAAGACGCCTTCATCCTGCTGCGGGACGGCTACACCCATGCCGCCGCCAAGCGGATGATGGAGGAGATCGGCCGCTGGTTTCGCGATCTTGATGGCCACTTCGTGCGGGAGTTCCAGACCAGCGGCTTCAGCGCGCGGATGTGGGAGCTCTACCTCTGGACGGCGTTCCGATCGCTCGACTTCGAGCTCGACTACACATCCGCCGTCCCAGACTTCGCCATGAGCAAATGCGGCCAGCGCCTGTTCGTTGAGGCCACCACGGTCAGCGCCAAGGATGCTTACACGACGGCGATGGGCTCCGGCGCGCCGCCGAAGCCTCCCGAGAAGATCCTCCCTTATCTCGGCAACGAGATGGCGCAGAAGTTCGGCTCGCCGCTCTTCTCGAAGCTCAAGAAGCGCGACTGGGAAAAGCCGCACGTTGCCGGCCACCCCTACATCCTGGCCTTGGCCGATTTCCACGCGCCGGGCTCAATGCGCTGGTCAGCCGGCGCCTTGCCCCAATACCTGTACGGCCTCCAGTCGGTGCTGACCCCGGACAGTGATAATCGGCTGATGGAGATGTTCATTCCGGCCGACGACGCCGTCGTCGGCGACAAGCGGGTGCCGACGAACTTCTTCTCCCAGCCGGGCGCAGAGAACATCGCCGCTGTCCTCTTCTCCAACGCCGGCACCCTGTCGAAATTCAACCGCATGGGCGTGCGCGCCGGCTTCGGCGACGCCTGGGTCAGCCTCGTCCGCGAGGGCGTGCTCGTCGATCCCACGCGGTTCGGCTCAGAGGATCGGTTCAAGATCGATGTCGAGAGCCCGGCCTACGAGGAAGGTTGGGCCGACGAGATGATCCTGTTTCACAATCCGCGGGCACTGCACCCGCTTGATCCATCGCTGTTTCCCAGGATCGGCCAGGTCCGCGTCGAGGACGACGACTATGCCGAGACCGGGCCGATGCGCGTGTTGTGGTCCCAGACCACCACCCACGACTTCCTGGCCCGCAGGGACGGCCACCCGACCTGGGCGAAATATCCGTCTGAGGAAGAGCCAACCTAGCCGCCGGCCGCGGCGGGCTGTACCAGCTAGCAGCAGTCGATGACTGACCACCCTCGACCCTTCAGGACGTCGAGTTCGTCGTCGGTGAAGGCGTCCCTGCGCATCGCCACGCAGAGCAGGTGCGACGGTCGCGTCATGGCCACATAGTGCAGCTTCAGCCGACCGAGGAGACGAGTGCTTTCCAACTGAGGGGCACCCTTCGCCTTGATCTTCAACCCGCCTGATCGAGCTCCCAACAGCCACGGCTTCAGCTCGTTGAGGTGGTGCGCGTGGAAGAAGGTGTCGAGCACCAGGGTCGCGGTGTGCGTCTCGCCCTTGACCGAGTGGATCGAGCCCAGGCGGATATGCACCTTCGGCTCGGCGTGTGGGTAGCTAAAGACGTTGTCGGTTCGGGGCGCATAGGCAACGTCACCGGCGACAAGCTCGACTTCGTCCGGCCAGGTCACAAAGGCGAGGACGTCGTCGCTGACTTCCTGGCCGCCGGCGAAATGGTCGGCGATCTCCGAAACATGGGGGACGGCGTCATCGGCCCAGGCCTTGGCCGTGAAGTCGCCCCGGACCGACAAGGTCAGGTCGACAAGCTTCAGATAAGACGCGAGTGCGGCCTCGCCCTCGAGCGCCTCGACCATCCGTCGGTGTGCGGATTTGCGCCCGACCGACGCGCGGGCCTGGCCCAGCAGCTCGCCCAGCCGAAGCATGCCGGCGGCTAGGCCGTTGACCAGGACGTGGGCGTTGCCCACGCCCTCCATCTCAAATCGCGCCCGGGCCAGGAATTGGGCCAGGGTAGCCGGCGCCGATTCCTTGCGGGCGCAGGCGGCGTCGTAGTGGGGCGCGTAGTGACCCATGGCGCGGGGTAGGTTGTCGTCCTTCTCCATCTCGTGGACCCCGGCGACGGCGACGAAGGCGCCGACGGCGAGCTCCGATTCGTGGAAATGCTCGATCAGATAGGCGCCATAGCGCGGCAGAACCTGCTGCACCGAAGGGTCATCGAAAAGGAAGATGGCCGACGGCTTGGGCGCCGAGTCAATCCGGGCTCCGGTCGGGCCGGCGCCGACCAGCTCCTGGGGCATCACACCGAACCCCTTCACCGTATCGGCGATCGCCTGTGGGAAGCGGTAGCTGCGGGGGATGGAATGGGTAGGCGCGGCGGGGAAGGGGTCGGTGTTGGCGCCGTCCTGGTTGGCGGTGGCGTAGATCGCCTGGTTGGAGTCGCCGAAACGCTGGCGACGGGCAGGAGCCTCACCCGCGCAGAAGATCCGGTGCAGGATCGCCGACTGGGCTTCGCTGTTGTCCTGGGCCTCGTCGATGAAAACGAGAGGGAAGCGACGCCTTAGATCGGCGGCCACACCCGGATTGCGGTCGAGAAGCTCGTTCGCCCAGACGAACATCTCATCGAAGCAGAAGTAGCCCTGTTGGCTGGTCTCGCGGCAGGCGGCCAGCATCGCTTGGTAGGAGTCCGTGTGGACGCTGAGATTTCCGCGTTTGTCGCTGGTGAAGTCGGCGGCGTTGTAGGTGAGGGCGGACAGGCTGAGGTTCCGCTTCTCCATGACGTTGCGCCACTTCCAACCGATCGCGGCGTATCGTTTCGACAGGGTGATCTGGGTGTCTATCACTCGGACTGGATAGCCCTGCGACCGCAGCCACGGCGTGGCCAGGAACTCGTTCACGAAGGAATGGATCGTGCCGACGAAATGCGGATAGCGCATCAAGGCCCCGGCCGATGCGCTCGCGCTCAAGCGGTCCCCGATCTCGTTGCGGGCGGCGTTGGTATGCGACAGCACGCAGATGCCCTGCTGGCGAGGCGACCAACGCGCCGCGAGGATCGCCAGCTTGGCGACGAGCAGGGTCGTCTTGCCGCTGCCCGGACAGGCTTCGTAGTCGCCGGTGTCCAGATTCATCATCGCCCGCAGCCGGCTGTCGTCGGCTCCGACCGGAGCGAAGCCCGCAGCGCCTAAGCCCATCAGCGCCGCAGCCCACTGGATTTCGGCCTCGGTGATCGCGCCGCCCAGCAGCTCAATCATCAGACCGCCTCTTCGACCGCGTCCGCGGCCTCGTCCTCGGGCAGATCCTCGAAGGGGACAGTGACGTGGGCGATGGCCTTCAGGACGTAGGGCGGTAGGCGTTTGCGAAGTCCGGTCGGATCGTCCTTGAAAGAGGCCTCCAGCCGCTGAGCGAGGTATTGAGCCGATATCGCCTTTGACGCCCCTTCATGTTCGAACTTGGCATAGAGGTGTGCGGCCATGGTCGCGGCATCGAGTTTCTGCTCGCGAAGCGCCTTCAGCTCGGGCACGGCGGCCTTGATGACCTCAATCGCCGTCGTCTTTCCCTCTTGGATCTTGTCGTCATCAAGCGCCAGGACGGAGGCGCCCCAGATCTGCGGAAGTAAACCGGAATAGGCGAGGTCAAATTCCAGGGTCCATTCGTCGGCCACGAAGGTCTGGACCCTCTGGCCCGACGCCTTCTCGGTCCGTTCCTTGCGCCGCTGCTCAAGCCCTCCTTCGGGAAAATCAGCTTTGACGCGCCACTGTCGACGAGACGGCGGGCGCTTGGGGACGTCCTCACCCTCCTTCAGGATGCCCACGATCCACGGCGCGTTGTCCGGCATGACGTCCATGTCGGTCATGCAGGCGACCGGGATCCCGATCTCGCCGTCGGTGACCGGATCCTCGCGCATGAACACGCGCGCGTAGCGCCCGAGGCCCACGCCGCCGACGTTGACCACGGACACCCCGAACTCGGAGAAGTCGCGGCCGAGCAGCTTGGCGATGACGGGCATCAGGATGTTCTCGGCGTCGCCTTCAACAATCAGCACCGCACGAGCGAAGAAGAGGTTGGCCTTGGTGACGTCCAGGAACCGCTCGAGGAAGCGATAATCGGACTTGCTGAGCTTGGTCTTGCCCTCTGAAAGGGGGAAGGCGCGGCCCCCCTCGATCAGCGCCAGATGGCTGAGCGGCAGCTCCGACGCCAGGTTCGGGCTGTGGGTGGTGACGATGATCTGGATCGACTGGCCGTCAGGCCGGGGCTTGTCGGCCTGCGCCTGAAGGAAGGACATCAGGCGCAGTTGACGTTGCGGGTGAAGGTGGGCCTCGGGCTCCTCGATCAGCAGCAGCGGGAAGCCGTCGCTCTCGGCGGCGAGCAGGAGCAGCTCGCAGGCCATGAACAACAGGTTGTTCGAGCCCAGCCCACGGGTGTGCGCGCTTTCGGGATCGGCCATTGGGGCCAGGGCGACCTCGAGCTTTTCCAGGAGTTGGCGCAGGCGGATCGCATCGTCGGCATGGCCGCTGACACCGATCCGCGCCTGCAGCGGGTCGTTCGCGAACGAGAGGGGCGCAAGGTAGCTCTCGTTGAGCTTGGTGCGGGTGGCCGTGATCCCCTCGCTCTCGCCGAACAGGAAGCTGGCGTAGTCTCCCAGGCCCAGCACGCTCAAGGTCTTGGGATCCAAGCCGGCCAGAGTTTCCGCCTTGAAGGGAACGCCGGTGTCCTTGATCTCCTTGGTGTGCTGCAGGATCTGCGACAGGCGCGAGCCTCGCCCGGCGCTCATCGCGCGCTCGGCGTCGCGGAGCGGGCGCAAGTAGGTCGCGGTCAGCAGCGACCGGGCGCCGAAGTCCAGGAGGGGCCCATCGCCGTTGGCGCCCGTGCGCCACTCGGGCGGGGCGACGCGCCGCGAAGTGTTCTCCTTGCTGCTGCGCTTGGCGACCCAGGTGAGGATAAGAGCCGTGCTGAGCTGACCGCCAACGTCCTCGTAGGTCAGGAACTCGGCGAAGGCGCCCCGGTCGGCCGCGGTCAGCCCCCGAAACGTGAGCCGGATGACGATCTGGTTCGAGCGTTCTTCACCCGGCGGCTGATGGAAATCGGTGACGTCGACGCGGACCATCTCCTGATCCCGCGTGCCGAGCACATACCGAAGCGCGTCGATCACCGCGGTCTTGCCGGCGTCGTTCTCGCCGACCAACGCCGTAAGGCCGGGGTTCAGAGGAAGAACAAAAGCACGCTCGCCGGAGCCAAACGCACGAAAGTTCTCGATCTTGATCTCGGAAATATACACGCGCGACCCCCCGCATGGAGCGTAGCACTTGAGAGCGTCCCAGCAACCCGACGTTGTGGTTTAAAAGAGCGGATCAAAGCGCGTGCGCGGCAAGCCAGGCTGATGTCAGCGCACAGCCGCGGCGGCTGGTTTGACGGGCCCAAGGCATTGATTTGCAAAATTGTCTCTGGGTGACGAGCACGGTGTGACAGGAGGGAACCTTGGTCGCTTTGAACTTCAACATGCAGGGCCTGTCGTACCAGCAGGGCATCGAGAATCTCGAAGCCGGCTTCATGACCTCTGCGGCTGCCCTGTCGGACCGTCGGGCCCAGTTGCTGCGCGGTCTCGAGGAGTACGTCGCTACGGTAGAAGGCGGCGGGGAACGGATTGGGGAGTGGGAGGACGGTCACCGGTTATGGGAGCAGGACCAGGTGCTCGAAATGCAAATCGATGACGCTGAGGCATCGGTCATGGATTTGCGCAAGGCATACATCCTCGCGGTCTATCACCATTGGGAGCGCTCAGCGCGGCGTTGGACCGGTCTCAGCGGCTGGACCAAACATCAGAGGCTCGCTACGGCGGCCCGTGATCTCGGTTACCCGATCGACGAACGCCTCGAACGGGTTCGCGACCTTGTCAACACGTTGAAGCACAATAGCGCGGATCGGGCATCGCAGCTTTTCGCAAGCTGGCCGGGGGTGCTGAATGTCGATCCAGAAACGCGGCCCTACCTAGACTGGTACGGCGTCGTGACCCTCGGCGATCGGCATGTGCAAGAGGTCTTTGAGATCGCCCGTCTTTCCGGGCCCGATGCTCGCCTCATGCCGGGGCGGGCCTAGCTGGTTACCATCCGGGAGTGCCTTGCTGACGTCGGTAAGCAGCATTCACCTGAAGTGGTGTCCGTTCCAAACTTGGATTCAAAAGACAATTGTAGTTCAAGACGCCGTAGTCCATCACCTTCACGACCGATCCGAGTTTTCCCAGAGCATTCGGCTTCCTATCGTTGAGCCAAACAGGCAACATTGGGATGTCGGCGTAGTCTGCTTGTGAGAGTGGGGTCAGGCGCACCATCATCAGGAAGAGCCCGGACTCACTGATGTTCAGGACTTCCGCAAATATCTCTTCGAGCGACGTCGTCCGAACAGCGTTCCAGATAGTCCACTCTGCAAAATTCGCTCCCGGGAAGGCCCGCTTTGATCTTTTGATAACAACGCTCGGATCATCTGCGACCTCGAATACCTCCCGCGAAGTCCCGGAAGCGAAGGGAGTCGAGCCTAGAATCCGCTCTTCGAAGAATGCGTCTGGCTTGAGGCGCTGCGCCAGGTCAGCTTCGCGGTATTTCGTCATATCCAAGCATGGCCAGCGAGCTCATCTGGGTCAAACGCCAGACGCAGAAGCGTCATGGGGAAGCTCGCCTTCAGCGGCGCGTTCGTGGGCGAGCTTCAGCTGGCCGGTCGCGACGAGAAGATCTTCGACCAGGTCCAGACATCGGTCGATGAAGTCCGGGCTCATGTAGAAGATCCAGGGCTGGTGGTTGGTGAGAGAACTGCGGAACCAGTCGTTCCACCCCTTCGCCTCCAGCAGCGCCTTGAACTTCGTGCGCGCCTCGACCGGCCACTCGAACCCGTTGTGGAACATCCTGTTCCGATAGGTGACGAGCGCATCGAACGCGCTGTCGAAGTCCGCCGGAAGGTAGGCCCCCAAGCCGGTCGCGGTGATGAGTTGGCGCACGGCGACCGCGATGTCGGGCTTCTCCCCCTCCTTAGAGAAATAGACTTGGGCGTTCCAAAAGTCCGGGTGCATCTTGCCGG
>JANXTX010000243.1 GCA_025352165.1 Caulobacteraceae bacterium
TATGTGGCGCTGAATCCGGTGCGGGCGAGGCTGGTGGAGCACGCGGAGGACTGGCGATGGTCCAGCACGCCCGCGCACCTGGGGAGCGTGGCAGGGGATGGATTGACCACGGCCGCGCCGGTGAGGGAGCGCTTTCCCGACCTGCAGGCGCGTCTGGCGGCCGGGGAGGACGAGGCGTCGAGCGCACGGCTGCGCCGGGCCGAACAGATCGGCCGGCCGCTGGGGAGCGCGGCCTTCATCGCCGACCTCGAACGCAGGACAAGACGACGCCTGGCGCCGGCGCGCCCCGGTCGGAAGCCGGCGGTGAAGCATGGCTGAGCGGCTTGAAATATGTGCACTGTCACCAGAAAAGAAAGCCAACACCAGAAAGCCCACCATAAAGCCGAGGGGCGAATGTCTGTTGATGGTCGATTTTTCGCCTTGCACTGCCGCCCTACCACGGACATTCGCCACCGCTGCTCGGGGTGAATTGCGGCCTTCGCGGCTGCAAGCGGAACGCGGCTCACTTGGGACGTTTCGCGTGGGCGTTTATTCCAGAGGCTCCGCTATGGCTTCCGACGCTGCGATTAGCCGTCGAGGGTTAAGCCGGTGCATGATCAGTCGGACGGCGAGGCCGATTGCAAGAAGGACAAGACACCACAGGCCAGCCTTGGCCCCCGTCCCGTAAAATGCGAACAGAATGAATAGCAGCGCGCCGATGATGGCCGCGCGAGCCAGGGGCGACTGAATCATCCGCCAGGCTGAAAGCGCGCCGGCCAGGTAGACAACCAGTACGGCCGCGGTCGACAGCAGGATGATGAATGTGAACAGGCTGGCGGTCGCCCGGCTGCTGTTGGCCAGGATAAGCAGGACCGACAGCGCCGAACCGACGATCTGCGCTCCGACGGGCGTGTTGCCCCGCCAGGTCCACGCCATCACCCGCGGCAAGTCGCGTCTGAGTCCCATTGCGTAACCAACCTCGCCGGTCCCGAGGATCAGGGCGTTGAGGCAGCCGAACGCGGCAATGGCAATGGCGAGCGCGGCAAGCGACGCGGCGCCGCCTCCCCATTGCGCGGCAATCACATCGGCGAACGGCGCCGGCGAACCAGCCGCCTTGGCCGCCGGAAGGATCATCTGCACGCCGGTGCTGGCCAGGAAGTAGACGATGGCGACGAAGAGCGTGCCACCCATGATGGCGCGGGGAATCGTACGAGCCGGATCGCGCACCTTGTCGACCGGCGTAGTCGCGTTTTCGAAGCCAGTCAGCGCGAAGAAGGTGAGAGCGGTGGCGGTGGCGATATTGCCGGGCGTCAACGCCATAGGGGCCAGTGGCTCGTAAGCGGCCGATCCGATACCGCGCAGCACGAAGATCAGGATCACGCCGACGAGCGGCAGCAGCCTTATCGCGATAGTCACGATCGACACCACGCCCGACGCGCGCACGCCGAAGGCGTTGACGGCAGTGAAGAAGGCGACGCTGCAGATGGCGACACTGATCACAAAGCCTGGCCCCGCAAAGTCCGGGCTTACCCACGACAGCGCCGAAGCGCCTGCGATCGCAACCGCCGCCTGGGCTACCCAGTTCGAGACCCAGAAAGACCACGCCACCAGGAACGCGACGTTTGGTCCCAGTTGCCGCTCGATATTGGCCTGAATCCCGTCGCCGCCGAGTTGGGACACGCGCGCGAGCGCGAAGGCGATGGCGAGCGCGCCGATGCTGCTGAGAATCCACCCGACCAAGGCGTTGACGCCCAGTGGCGCGAGCGACACCGGCAGCATGAAAATGCCCGCCCCGATCATCGTGCCGACGACCAGCGCGCTGGTCATCCAGACGCCGATCCGACCGTCTGTTGGTGTACCCATGCATCTGGGTTGCACGAAAGGCCCTGCGTTGCAATTCCGGTCGCGAACTGGCTGAAGGCGACGAGTTCATTGGCGGCGGCGAGGCAGACCTCGAGCCCTCAAACCTATTTTCGATACCCTCTATCATTGGCCGCTTCGGGTCGCGAGCGGTCGATAGGTTTCTGCCATGAACTCACCGTTCGCCCTCATTTTAGCTTCGGCGGCCGATATTACTTGACAATTTGTAATCTTTGTGGCCTAACCACCGTCGTGACCTACCGCTCTCTCCCCGACCCGAACGAGCTCCGCGACGTCGACGTCGAGACACCGGAAATGGTGCAAAACGCCCGTCTGGTCGAGTGTGGTGAGCGGCAACTGCGCATGCTTCAGCGCATGGCGGAGGTCGGCATCGGGCTGGTCGAACGACTTGGTCAAATTGCAATGCCTGGCGCCGAGCCGGCGACGATCCCGGCGACAATCCCGGCGACAATTAACGACATCGCCGGCGCCTATACCAGGCTCACCCAGTCGCTGCGTCGCACCCTCGCCATGGAAGCCCGCCTGGCCGAGGAGAACAAGGCCCGCCGCCTCGGAGTCGTTGCTTCACGCAACAAGCAACACGCGGAGAAGATCAAGGTCATCGAAGACGTTGTTACCCAAAACATCGATTACGCCCTGACCAAGGCGATCCGCCGCGAGCGCCCCGATACCGACCGCGCGGCGTCGGAACGCCTGCTGCTCGACATGTTCGAACGCCTCGACGACGCTGAAGAATTCGAGGACTACCGCGAGCGTCCGCCCGGCGAGACCGTGGCGAAGCTGTGCGCGGCCTTCGGCCTCGACCCGGAGTTCTGCATCCAGGACGACGACGAGACCTGGATGATCCGCCACGGAAATCCTCCTCCCTCCCCCTTGTGGGGAGGGACAGACGCCGAAGGCGTCAGGGTGGGGCCGGTGACAGAGTCAGACGCCTCCCAGGCAAGGCGCGCCGATCCCCCGCCACCCCCCAAAGACCCTGGTGGCGGAGACGCACCCCACCCTGACGCTTTCAGCGTCTGTCCCCCCCCATAAAAGGCAGGGAAGCCTGCAGCGGCTGTAGCGCCTTGCGGAAAACGGTCGGCGTGGCGGCGAGCGCCTCTTCCAGCGCAAGCCAGACGACGTCCTCGGGCGCGTCGGCTTCGTTCGCCTCGTAGACCGACAGGGTCAGCGAAAAGTGGGTAAAGACATGAGCCACTTCGCCGACATGACGCCAGGACGCGGCTGAAGGCGCAGCGGCGAGCGCCTCACCGATGCTCCATCGCGCCGTGCGCCATTCGGTTGTCGGCAAACCGAGCATACCGCCGAGCAGCCCCTTCGCCGGCCGCCGAACGAGAGCAACGTGTCCATCGCGGACAGTCAGATAAGCGACACCATGCCGGTGCGGCCGGAGCGCCTTGGCGGCCCGTCGCGGATAGCTGTCCGGGTCGCCGGTGGCGAACGCGGCGCACTGCCGGCTGAGCGGACAGGTTTCGCACAGCGGCGATGACGGTCGACACACCGTGGCGCCCAGGTCCATCAGCGCCTGCGCCCAGTCACCGGGTCGCTCGGCGCGGACCAGGCTTTCCGCGAGGCCCTTGAGCTGGGGCTTGGCCCCGGGCAGCGAGGCTTCAACCGCGAACAGCCGCGCCATCACCCGCTCGACATTGCCATCGACGACGTTGGCCGGCTTGCCGAAGGCGATCGCCGTGATCGCCGCGGCGGTGTAGGCGCCAACGCCGGGCAACTTCAGCAGAGCAGCCTCATCGTCCGGAAAGACGCCGCCCATGCTGTCGGCGACGGCCCGCGCACAGGCCAGCAGATTGCGGGCGCGCGCGTAGTAGCCAAGCCCCGCCCAGGCGGCCATCACCTCGCCATCGTCGGCCAGCGCCAGATCGATAACGGTCGGCCACCGCCGGGTGAACGCCAGGAAATAGGGTGTCGCATGCGGCACGGTGGTCTGCTGCAGCATGATCTCCGAGAGCC
>JANXTX010000250.1 GCA_025352165.1 Caulobacteraceae bacterium
GCATGTGCCGCCTTCCATCTGCGCGGCGATCTGGTCCGGCGAAATGGCGATGCCGCAGTCGATTGCGGTCACCACGCGTCCAACCTTGGGAGCTCCGCTGTCCAGCTTCACTTCCGCGATCTGCGCGACAACCGAGCCGAAGCTCTCATGCACGGCCACGCCGCGGGTCCAGCCCGTGGTGGCGGTCGGGCCGGCTTTCTCAACCGCCAAATTCAGCACGGCCAGATGACGGCTCGCGCCGGCCTTGGTGTACATCGCGCGGCGATACTCGATCGGGTCCTTGCCCGCCGCTCTCGCGAGCTGGTCGATGGTATGTTCCATGACGAAGGCGGTATGGGTTGCCCCGACCGATCGCCACCAAAGCACCGGCACCTCGCTATCGGGCAGGATCACCTGTCCATCGACATTGGCCGTCGCCTTCAGGTAGGGCGAGCCCTTGGTCCCTTCGACGGAGGTCTCATCCAGTCCGCCGCTGCCCATCGGCGAGCCTTTTTGGATCGACTGGCTGACGACCCGGTGGCGCCAATGGGTCGGAAATCCGTCCGCGCCAAGCGCCACCTTCAGGAAGTGGTGCACCAGCGGACGGTAGTAGCCCGCGGCCATGTCGTCCTCTCGGGTCCACACCAGTTTCACCGGGCGTCCGCCGCCAACGTGCTTGGCGATGTGCACGCATTCGGCCGCGTAGTCCGATTTGAAGTTGGCACGGCGCCCGAACGAGCCGCCGGCGAACAGGGTCTCGATCTTTACCGAACCCGGCAACGCGCCGACGATCAGCGCCGTGTTCAGCTGGTCGATCGAGGGGATCTGCGAGCCGAAGGTCAGCTTGTTCTCGCCGCCGCCAATCTCGGCGACGCAGTTCATCGGCTCCATGGTGGCATGGGCCAGATACGGGAAATCATAGCCGATCTCGATGACCTTCGCGCCGGCGGGCGGTGAGGCCTCGCCCCGGGTCTCGAAGCTCTGCCACTTCAGGTTGCCTTCCGGCGCCGTCTTGCCGGACGCCAGATCGTGGAAGCTGGCTAGGATGGCGTCGGAGCCGCGCTTTTCCGCCTTCTCCTCATCCCAGGTCACTTTCAGCGCGTCGCGTCCCTGCCTGGCGGCCCAGGTGTTGGCCGCGACCACTGCAACGCCGCTGGGAATCTGGAACACGTCGACGACGCCGGGAATGCGCCTGGCCGCCGCGTCGTCAAAGCTCTTTACCTTGCCGCCGAAGCGGGGGGCGTGCGCGACCATCGCCGTGAGCATGTTGGGCAGATGCACATCCTGCGTGTAACGCGCGGTCCCGGTCGACTTGGCGAGCGCATCCTTGCGCCGCACCCGGTCCGTGCCGATCAGCGTGTACGACTTTGCATCCTTCAGACGCGGGTCAGCGGGCGGCGTGATTTTGGCTGCGTCGCCGACCAGATCGCCGAAGGTCGCGGTCTTGCCCGACGGGTGCGAGACGACGCCATTGCGAACGCTGATTTCAGCCGCCGGCACATTCCATTTCTGGGCCGCGGCGCCGACGAACATTGCACGGGTTGCCGCGCCCACTTTGCGCAGCTGGTCCCAGGAGTGGTTGATCGCCGAGGATCCGCCGGTGCCCTGCGCGCCAAAGCCGATGTTCTCGTACACCTTGGCGTTGGCCGGGGCCTGGACGACCTTCAGGGTTTCCCAGTTGGCGTCGAGTTCCTCGGCGACCATCGCCGCGAGGCCGGCATGGTTGCCCTGGCCAAATTCGATGTGCTTGGACACCACGGTCACCACGCCGTCCGGAGCGATGCGCAGAAACGGGCCGAACGGGCCGAACTTGTCGTTCGCGCCCAGCGCCAGCATGCTCGCCGGCGAGCAGCCGACCAGCAGCGCGCCGCCCGTCGCGGCGGCCGAAATCACCAGCAACTGACGACGGCTCGGGTTCTTCAGGGAGGAATTCTTCACGGGAGCGTTCATGACTGGGCGGCTTCCTTGATCGCGGCGCGAATACGCTGGTAGGCGCCACAGCGGCACAGATTGCCGCCCATGGCCGCGTCGATATCGGCGTCGGTGGGGTGAGGGGTTTTGGCCAGCAGCGCCGTGGCGCTCATGATCTGGCCGGACTGGCAGTAACCGCATTGCGGCACGTCCAGCTTGACCCATGCCGACTGCACGGGGTGCTCGCCGCCAAGGCCTTCGATGGTGGTGATCTTGACGCCGGCGAGCGAGCCGACAGGCGCCTGGCAGGAACGGATCGCCTGGCCGTCGGCGTGCACCGTGCACGCGCCGCACTGCGCGACCCCGCAGCCGTACTTGGTCCCCGTCAGCAAAAGCTCGTCGCGCAACACCCAGAGCAATGGCGTATCGGGCGCGGCGGAGACCGCGACGCTTTTCCCGTTGATGTCGAGTTTGATGGGCATGGGTGCTCCGTGCAGCTGGCTATCTAAACGATGATAAGACGGATGCAATTAAGTCGCAAAGTATCATTTTCGCGCGAGGTCGCGTCTTGCGCGGTCCCGCGCTAGTTTGGTCGATGATGGAGACCTTTCCCGCCTTCTTTCCGCTGCGTGGCAAATGCGTGGTCATCGCCGGCGAGGGCGAGCCCGCGGATGCGAAAGCGCGGCTGTTCGCGGACTCACCGGCGGAGGTCGTTCGGCTGGATGAGGCCCGGGCGATGGATGCCAACGCCTACGCCGGAGCCGATCTGATCTTTGTGGCCAGCTGGAACGCCGGGTTCCGTGAGGCGGCGGCGGTTGTCGCGCGAACGGTCGGAGCGCCGCTGAATGTCGTCGATGCGCCGGAGCTGTCGGATTTTCATACACCGGCGATTATCGACCGCGGCCAGGTCGTGGCGGCGATCGGCACGGCAGGCGCCTCGCCGCTGATGGCCTCGTTGCTGCGCTCTGAGCTTGAGACGCTGGTTCCCGAAGGCGCCGGCCGGGTCGCGGCGCTGTTTGGCCACAGGCACGATGCGGTGCGCGAGGCGTTTCCCGATCTTGCCTTGCGGCGCGCCTTCCTGCGGTCTGTGCTGACGGGACCAGCCGCCATTGCCGCGGCGGCCGGCGACACAACCACAGCACTGAAATTGCTGGATCGGGCGATCGAAGCCGGCGACCGGGCGACCGGCAGGGTGTGCATCGTTGAGCTAGGGGCGACCCCGGATCTGATCTCGCTACGCGCGGCGAGACTGCTGGCGGTGGCCGATGTCGTGTTCGCCGGCCCGGCCGCGGAACCGCTGCTGGCCCATCACGGCCGCCGCGACGCCGAGCGACCGGACCCCGCGACCGCCTCCGCCGCTGTACTGGCGGAGCTGGTGGGGCGAGGACGCATCGTTGCGATCGTCGGCGAGATCGTGGATGTCGATCTGGTTGCGGCCTTGCGCGCGGACGGCGTCGATGTCGAGGTGCTGATGTCGGCGGCCGTCAAGTGACCCTGTTCGCTGCGGAAGATCTGCAGGCGATCGGCCTGTCCCTCAAGGTCGCCGCCATGGCGACGCTGTTCGGCCTGCCCATCGCCCTGCTGGTCGCCTACGCGCTGGCGCGGGGCCGGTTCTTTGGCAAGGCGCTGCTCGACGCCCTGACCCACCTGCCGCTGGTGCTGCCGCCGGTCGCGACCGGATTCGCCCTGCTGGTGCTGTTCGGTCCGCACGGTCCGCTGGGCCGCGTGCTGGAGCCGCTCGGCCTGGTCTTCGCCTTCCGCTGGACCGGGGCCGCGCTGGCGGCCGGCATCATGGCCTTTCCCCTGATGGTGCGGCCGATCCGACTGGCCATCGAGAGCATCGATCGTGAAGTGGATGAAGCGGCGCGCACCCTCGGGTCGGGACCTTTGGTGCGTTTCGTGCGGGTTACGGTTCCCCTGGCCGCCCCCGGCCTGATCGCCGGCGCCGTTCTGGGTTTCGCCAAGGCGCTCGGCGAGTTCGGCGCCACGATCACCTTCGTCGCCGCGATCCCGGGGGAGACCCTGACGCTGCCGACCGCTATCTATCAGGCAACCCAGACGCCAGGCGGCGAGACGCATGCCATGGTCCTGTGTGGCATCGCCGCCCTGATCGCCATCGCCGCCATCCTGGCTTCGAACGCGCTCAGCGCCCGCATCGCCCGGCCATGAGCGAATCCGCTTCCGATCTGGCATTCGCCGTCGAGTTGTTGTCCGGCATGGGACGGGTGGAGGCGCGGCGCATGTTTGGCGGCGCCGGTCTGTATGCCGAGGGTTTAATGTTCGGCCTGGTCGACGATGGCATCATCTTCCTGAAGGTCGACGCGGCGTTGAAGGAAGCGCTGGTCGCCGCCGGTTCCCGACCCTGGGTCTATTCCCAGAGCAAGGGCCCCAAGGCCGGTGTGCCGCAGGAGACCTCATACTGGTCGCTGCCCGAGGCGGCGCTGGATGATCCGGACGAAGCCGGCGACTGGGGCCGGCGCGCCCTCGCCGCCGCACAGGCGATCAAGGCGGTGAAGACGGTGAGGGCCAGGAAACCCAGGAGCGGGAGAACAGGGGTGCCTGCCGGCAAGGCATAGAAATCGATCAATGATTTCAAAGATCTACTCCTCCCTCCCCTTTATGGGGAGGGACAGACGGCGTAGCCGTCAGGGTGGGGAACGCCTCCGCCACCAGGGTCTGTTGGGGTTGGCGGTGGATCGGCGCGCTTTGCTTGGGAGGCCTCGGAAGCTGGACCGTGCCCCACCCTGACGCTTTCAGTGTCGGTCCCTCCCCACGCGCCGACGGAGGGAGGAAGATTCCCATGGCGGATCATCCAGGTCTCGTCATCATCCTGGATGCAGAACTCCGGATCCAGGCCAAAGGCCGCGCACAGCTTCGCCACCGTCTCGCCGGGCGGGCGGTCGCGGTAATCCTCGAATTCTTCAGAGTCGTCGAGACGTTCGAACATGTCGAGCAGCAGGCGTTCCGACGTCTCGCGATCAGCCTCGGGACGCTCACGCCGGATCGCCTTGGTCAGGGCGTATTCGATGTTCTGGGTAACAACGTCTTCGATGACCTTGATCTTCTCCGCGTGTTGCTTGTTGCGTGAGGCGACGACGCCGAGGCGGCGGGCCTTCATTTCTTCGGCAAGCCGCGCTTCCATGGCGAGGGTGCGACGCAGCGACTGGGTGAGCCTGGTATAGGCGCCGGCGATGTCGTTGATCGTCGCCGGGATCGTCGCCGGGATGGTCGCCGACGCGGCCCCTTCGCCGGACGCCGGCTCGGCGCCAGACATTGCAATTTGACCAAGCCGCTCGACCAGCCCGATGCCGACCTCCGCCATGCGCCGCAGCATGCGCAGCTGCCGCTCGCCGCACTCGACGAGACGGGCGCTCTCCACCATTTCTGGTGACTTGAGCTCCGAGTCGCGGAGCTCGTTCGGGTCTGGGAGGGAACGGTAGGTCACGGAGCCGACCAGGTCATGAAAATTGCAAAATGTCAAGTGAATTTTGGGCCGGGCCGGCGACTGGCCGTCGATTTTGGTGACATACGGTATAAATGTGCAAATGATATCATGTCACCAATATCCAGATATTTCTCTCTGCCCCCTGAAATTGCTGGAATTCTCGCCTGGTTGAGCGTTGCAATAAGGGCAATATGCATCCTGTCGACGTATATCTCACGTATATCTCGGCCAGGTCCGCCGGATCAGACTATCAGCGCTGTCGCAAGGTCGCGCCCGGGTGTAGACTTGCCTGATGAACGCCGAACTTCTTTCGCGGATAACCATTCGCCCCGAACAGTGTCACGGCCGACCCTGCATAAGGGGGATGAGGATTCGCGTTGCCGACATCCTGGAAATGCTGGCGAACGGAATAGGCGAGCCCGAGATTCTGGGTGATTTTCCGGACCTGGAGTCCGCCGATATCCGCGCCTGTCTGGCGTATGCGGCGGCGCAGTTGGGCCATCCTGTAGTGATGGCGGCCGAATAGCACCGTGAAATTCATCGTCGACGCCCAACTGCCGCCGGCTCTGGCGGATTGGCTTCGGGCGCGCGGACATGAGGCATGGGCATGCCGCGACATCGGCCTACGTGAGGCTGACGACAGGGAAATCTGGGCGCGCGCCGGGCGTGACGGCGCCATCATCGTCACGAAGGACGAAGACTTCGCCCTCTTCACATCAATTGATCCGAACGGCCCACGTGTTTTGTGGGTCCGAACAGGCAACCTGGTCACGAGATTGTTGTTGGCCCGTTTTGACAGCGTCTGGACGGATATCGAAACCCATCTCTATTCATCCGTCAGGGTTGTCGAGATGCGTTAAAAGGCAGAGAAGTGCCCGGAAAGAAACCGAAAACCAGCACATCCGAGAATTACGGAGGCAGTGTGTTTTACTGATATGCTAAGTAATCGGAGCGGATCAATTAAATGCACTGTCAGAGCGCCAAGAAGCTGGCGCGTTCCAGCGGGTGGAAGTCCGGCCCGAGTAAGCCGTAGCGGGCGCTCGGTAGCGAGTGTTGCGGGGTGGAAGGCGACGACCATCGCGAAGCGTACACAGCGATTGCGTGGGGTGAGCTATTGAGCCGCGAAAGGCACAATATCGTGGAGGCCGAGGCCGTTGACAGAGCCGAAGGCAATATGTGCGGTCCCGTTTTGCGAGGGACTGACGCTCCGCCGTGGTCGAAGACCTCATCACGCGCAAAGGGAACGCATCGGAACTTGGGAGACCTCATCTGGTCCGCAGTCGCTTCGGCGATCCCGGACCCTGGCGGGAACCGAAAGGGCACGCTGTCGGGGAACAGATGAGGAGTCGGACGCGCTTCGTAGTACCTGTGAAGCGCTCGAACAAAGCCGTGATGGCCCTGGGAGACAGGGTGTGGGCGGCGGCGGAGGGCGTGGAGGGAAGGCGGCGCGGTCGGAGGAAGAGCGGCCTGCGGCGCATGCCCCGGGCTCAGTGCCGGATCAGGCTTGTCACAGAAGTGGGCCGCGAACGGATC
>JANXTX010000254.1 GCA_025352165.1 Caulobacteraceae bacterium
TGAACTTGGCGCCAACCGGATATTTCGCCTCCACGCCGTCCCAGGGGTCGGACTGCAGCTGCTTCATGCCCAGCGAGATGCGTTGCGTGTCCGGGTTGATCTTGACGATCTGCACCTTGACGGTGTCGCCGACAGCCAGCACCTGGCTGGGGTGAGACACGCGCTTCCAGCTCATGTCGGTGACATGCAGCAGGCCGTCGATGCCGCCGAGGTCGACGAACGCACCGTAGTCCGTGATGTTCTTGACGACGCCCTCGCGGATCTCGCCTTCCAGCAACTGGCTGACAAGCTCGGTGCGCTGCTCGGCGCGCGCTTCCTCGAGGATGGCGCGGCGGGAGACGACGATGTTGCCGCGCGGACGGTCCATCTTTAGGATCGCGAACGGTTGTTCCTTGCCCATCAACGGGCCGACGTCGCGGACCGGACGGATATCGACCTGTGAACCGGGCAGGAACGCCGAAGCGCCGCCCAGGTCGACGGTAAAGCCACCCTTCACGCGACCGACTATTGAGCCCATTACGGGCTCGTTCTTGGCGAATACGCCTTCCAGACGGGTCCAGGCTTCCTCGCGGCGGGCCTTGTCGCTGCTGATGACCGCTTCGCCGAGCGCGTTTTCGATCCGCTCCAGGAACACCTCGACCGTGTCACCGACCTTCAGGGTCGGCTTGCCGGCATCGTCGACACCGAATTCCTTCACCGGAATACGGCCTTCGGTCTTCAGACCGACGTCGATGATTGCGAAGTCCTTTTCGATGGCCGCGACGCGGCCCTTGACGACGGTTCCCTCGGAAAAGTCCTTTCCACCCATGCTCGCGTCGAGGAGGGCTTCAAAATCATCCCTTGAGGGATTCATGCTCATATCGTCAGCCATGTGTTTGCTTCAGGTCTCTTGATCAGTTGGGCCCATGCGCGAAGGCGCAATGCGGGCGTTGCGGAACAGTGAATTGGGATTGGCAGGCCCGCGGCGAGTGAGGTTTGGCGCGGTTGGATTAGCCTTTGGGGGATTGCTCCCGGCGGGCGCGCGCGTCCTCGACAATGCGGCGGGCCGCATCGAAGGCAGCGTCTATATCCAGATCGGTGGTGTCGAGCAAGGCCGCGTCTTCGGCCGGACGCATCGGAGCGGCGGCGCGCGCGGCGTCACGCGCATCGCGCTTGCGAACATCGGCCAGGATGGCCTCATAGTCGGCGCTCTCGCCAAGACCCAAAAGTTGAAGCCAGCGGCGTGTCGCGCGGGCCTCGGCCGAGGCCGTCACATAGATTTTCGCGGGGGCGTCAGGAACAATCACCGTTCCGATATCCCGCCCGTCGATGACCGCTCCGGGCTCGCGTCGGGCGAAGTCACGCTGAAATGCGATGAGCGTCTCACGCACGGCGGGGTGGACGGCTACGCGACTGGCGGCCTCTCCGGCGGCGCGCGTGCGAAACCGTTCGCCATTCAGGTTTGCGAAGTCCAGCGAACTGGCGGCGCGCACGCAGTCAGCCTCGACGTCGAGGTCGCCGCCCTCATCGATGACCGCCAGGCCAATGGCGCGATACAGCAGGCCTGAGTCCAGTACGGGCAGGCCATAGGCGGCGCCCAGCTTCGATGCGATCGTGCCCTTGCCGGACGCGGCGGGGCCGTCGACGGCGATGACAAATCCCACCTCAGGCTCCCAGCAGATCAGCGCCGAGCCCGGTCATGAGCTCATGGAATCCGGGAAAACTTGTTCCGATCATTTCCGCTTCGTCCACGCTAACGGGTTCGATCGCGGCCAGCCCAAGAATGAGGTTGCTCATGGCGATGCGATGGTCGCCATGGGTCTGCACCGAGGCGCCCCCCCTCACGCCGTGATTTGTGTGCGACGCCCCGGTGACCACCATCCCCTCGGGTTCCTCCTCGACCATCACCCCTGAGTCGCGGAGGGAGCGGGCCATGCCGGCGATCCGGTCGCTCTCCTTGACCCTCAGTTCGCCGATGCCGCGCATCACGGTCTGGCCGCGGGCAAATGCGGCCGCGACCGCCAGGATGGGATATTCATCGATCATAGAAGCGGCGCGCTCGGGTGGCGCGATCACGCCCTCAAGCGGACCGTGACGAGCGGTGACGTCGCCAATCTGTTCCGCGCCTGATTCCCGAACATTGCTGAATGTCAGGTCGGCGCCCATCTGCAGCAGCGTGTCGAACAGGCCCGTGCGCAGCGGATTGAGCAGCACGTCACGGACCGTAACCTCCGATCCGGGCGTGATAAGGGCCGCGACAAGGGGAAAGGCCGCAGACGACGGGTCTCCGGGCACGCTGATGCGCGCGCCCGACAGGGTCTGTCCGCCGACAAGCCGGATCGCCCTGCCGGAAGATGAATCAACGACGCGCACCTCGGCGCCGAACGCCCTGAGCATTCGTTCAGTGTGGTCCCGCGTGTGCTCGGGTTCAAAGACTTCCGTCTCGCCGGCTGCATTCAGGCCGGCCAGCAATATCGCCGATTTGACCTGGGCCGAGGGTTGCGGGAGCCGGTAGCTCACGCCGCTCAGGGAACCGCCGCGCAGCGTCAGCGGCAGGCGACCGCCTTCCCTGCATATCCATGAGGCGCCCATTTGTCCCAGAGGCGTCAGCACCCGCATCATCGGGCGGCCGCGCAACGACTGGTCGCCGGTGAACGTCGCCGCCAGAGAAAAGCCGGCGGCGGCCCCCATGATCAGTCGGACGCCGGTGCCGGCGTTGCCGCAATCGATGATGTCGGCGGGTTCGATCAGGGCGCCCCGGCCCTCGATATGCCATCCCCCGGTGGAGGTGCGCGTAATGCTGGCGCCGAAGGCGCGCATGGCCTGCGCCGTGTGCAGGACGTCTGCGCTTTCCAGCAATCCCTCGACTTCACTGACGCCGTTCGCCATCGCTCCCAGGATCAGCGAGCGATGTGAAATGGACTTGTCGCCGGGGGCTCGCACGTCGCCACGCAGCGGGCCGCCCGGCCGGGCGATTAGTCCGCCGTCGTTCATAATTGTTCCGAGCCTCTTTGCCGGGGCGATGACGTAAAGGGGAATGCTTTTGACAGTGGCCCCGCGCCATGGCAAGGGACCCGCCGCCTCAAAACAGCTTAAACAAAAGGTCGCCGCATTGGCCAATCCGGAATTGGGCGCCAAACAAATCTGCCCAAACTGCTTGACGAAGTTCTACGATCTCGGCCGCCGCCCCGCGGTCTGCCCCAAGTGCTCGACCGAGTTCGACCCCGAAGAAGCACTGCGCAACCGTCGGGTTCGCGTCCGCGCCATCGTGCCTGATGACGATGCCGATCAGGAAACAGCGGCGGTGTCGCCCGATGTCGAGGACGGTTTCGAAGCGGAGCCCGATGAGGCTCCTGAACTGGACGCCGTGGTCGATGAGCCGCCGCTGCTGACCGACGACGACGCCGACGAGGCCGACACCGTCGTGAGCGCGCCCGGTGACGCACTGGGCGTCGACTTCGCAACCGACGATGATCTTGCGGAAGGCGACGACGACGAAGTTCCGTTCATCGAGGACGAAGACGACGACTTCCCGGAGGACGAAATTGACGGCCTTCCCGGCGAGGGGGGACCCGACGACAACTAGGAGGGAATGAAATGCTGTCCGGAGCCTCTTGATCCGCTCCGGTGTCCGCACTAGTTTCCGCCGCCTCGCGCAGGACCCGCCCCAAGCGGGTCCGAAGCGACGATACCCTTCCAAGGGGCTATAGCTCAGCTGGTAGAGCGCTTGAATGGCATTCAAGAGGTCAGCGGTTCGACTCCGCTTAGCTCCACCACCCTGTCCCGCCGCTAACGCGGAATGACACCCAGGGTGAAAATTCCCCCGACAATTCCGACGATTGGCGCGCGCTGAGACAGCCGCTCGCGTCTCCGTTCCCGTTCGGCGCCACAGACCTGGGCAAATCCTTCCTCACCTTTCCTGACGGGAAAAGCTTTAACAACAGCTTCAACGAAGAAGACCTGTTAGCAAACATCGGCGTCGCCGGTACGGCGCCGCAGCCCAATACCGGACCCGGCTACGACCGCCCGGGGCCAGCTCGCCTTCATCGGCAATGTGGGCAACACGTCCTGATCCTATGCCTACACCCCCGCCAGTCAGCTATCGAGCGATGCGTCGAGCAACTCGATCTTCGACTGGACCGGCACGGGCGACGCGACGGTGAACACCACGCCAGACGGTCTTAACCGCGACGCGGCGATCGCGGCGGCGGGCGGATATGACGGCAACGGCAACCTGACCAACGACGGGGTCAGGGCGTTTACCTATGACGGCGACAACCATCCGATCGGAGAGACCGTCACTGGCGTCGCCATAGTTTCCTCCACGACCTTTCGCAGGGGCCATCCGACCGAGGGCGTGGGGCCGATTTCACCGTAAATCACCGTTAATAACGGTGGCCGGGGGCTCATGGAGGCTATTGGCCGAACATCACCGCCTCGATCTGGATCAACTGATCGCGGGCGGCGCCGCCGATGGCGAAGATCTTGCGGACGGCTGCCCAGGCCTCATCCACT
>JANXTX010000303.1 GCA_025352165.1 Caulobacteraceae bacterium
GTAGACCGGGTCATAGCCGCGCTCGGCCAGCCAGTGGCGGGCCCCGGCGTCGAGGGCGATGGTCATCCGCCGCCCTTCGAGCAGCTTGTCGACCCGCTGCAGCTGGATTCCGACGATGGAGTCCATCTGCGCGCGGCCGAGGCGCTTGAAGAGGATGATCTCGTCGATGCGGTTGAGGAACTCGGGCCGGAAATGCCGCCGCACCACCTCCATCACCATCGGCCGCACCGCCTCGGTCTCATCGCCCTCACCCTGCGCGGCGAGGAATTCGGAGCCGAGGTTCGAGGTCATGATGATCAGGGTGTTGCGGAAATCCACCGTGCGTCCCTGACCGTCGGTCAGCCGGCCGTCGTCGAGCACCTGCAGCAGCACATTGAAGACATCCGGGTGAGCTTTCTCCACCTCGTCGAACAGCACCACCTGATAGGGCCGGCGCCGCACGGCTTCGGTCAGGGCGCCGCCCTCGTCGTAGCCGACATAGCCCGGAGGCGCGCCGATCATGCGGCTGACCGAGTGCTTTTCCATGTACTCGCTCATGTCGAGCCGGGTGATCGCCGCCTCGTCGTCGAACATGAACTCGGCCAGCGCCTTGGTCAGCTCGGTCTTGCCGACGCCGGTGGGGCCGAGGAACAGGAACGAGCCGATCGGCTTGCCCGCATCCTGCAGGCCGGCCCGGGCGCGGCGAACCGCGTCGGAAACGGCTTCAAGCGCCTCTTCCTGGCCGACGACACGGCCGCGCAGTGAGTCCTCCATGCGCAGCAACTTTTCCCGCTCGCCTTCCAGCATCCGCTCGACCGGCACGCCGGTCCAGCGCGAGACGACCGAAGCAATCTGCTCGGCGTCGACGACTTCCGGCGTCAGGGAATCCTTCTCGGCCGCGCGGTCCTCATCGGCCAGACGTTTTTCCAGTTGGGGAATCTCGCCGTAGGCGATCTCGGAGGCGCGCTGC
Source organism: Caulobacteraceae bacterium (assembly GCA_025352165.1). Taxonomy (GTDB): domain Bacteria; phylum Pseudomonadota; class Alphaproteobacteria; order Caulobacterales; family Caulobacteraceae; genus Acaudatibacter. The sequence continues at coordinate 950 of JANXTX010000303.1, forward strand.
AGATCACCACGGCGCTGCGCCGCCGCCAGTTCGGCCCGAAGGCGTTCGAGCGCTTCGCGCGCCTGCGCGGCCTGACCGACCTTTTCCTTCTCCGAACGCCAGCGGGCGGTCATTTCCTCGGACTGCACCTCGAGGTCTTCCAGTTCACCGGTGAGGTTTTCCAGGCGCTGTTTTGAGGCGACGTCGGTTTCCTTGGCCAGCGCCTCGCGCTCGATCTTCAGCTGCACGACGCGGCGGTCGATCTCGTCGAGTTCCTCCGGCTTGGAGTCCACCGCCATGCGTACGCGGCTGGCGGCCTCGTCGATCAGGTCGATGGCCTTGTCGGGCAGATAGCGGTCGGTGATGTAGCGATTTGACAGCGTTGCCGCCGCGACGATAGCGGAGTCGGAGATCCGCACGCCGTGGTGGGTCTCGTACTTCTCCTTCAGCCCGCGAAGGATCGAGACGGTGTCCTCGACGGTCGGTTCGCCCACGAACACCGGCTGGAAGCGACGGGCGAGCGCGGCGTCCTTTTCGACGTTTTTGCGGTACTCATCCAGCGTCGTGGCGCCGACGCAGTGCAGTTCGCCGCGCGCCAGGGCCGGCTTGAGCAGGTTGGAGGCGTCCATAGCGCCCTCGGATTTGCCCGCGCCGACCAGGGTGTGCATCTCGTCGATGAAGAGGATGATCGAACCTTCGGCGGCGGTGACCTCGTTGAGCACCGCCTTGAGGCGCTCCTCGAACTCGCCCCGGTACTTCGCGCCGGCGATCAGCGAGCCCATGTCGAGGGAAAGCAACTTCTTGTCCTTGAGGCTTTCAGGGACGTCGCCGTTGACGATGCGCTGGGCGAGGCCTTCGACGATTGCGGTCTTGCCGACGCCCGGCTCGCCAATCAGCACCGGGTTGTTCTTGGTGCGACGCGCCAGCACCTGGATTGTGCGACGGATTTCCTCGTCGCGGCCGATCACCGGATCGAGCTTCTGGTCACGCGCTGCCTGCGTCAGGTCGCGGGCATAGCGCTTGAGAGCGTCGTAGCCCTCCTCGGCTGAAGCGCTGTCGGCGGTGCGACCTTTGCGAAGTGATTGGGCCGCGGCCTCGAGTCCCTTGGCGTTGGCGCCCGCGCCGCTGAGCGCCTTGGCGGCATCCCCGCCTTCCTTGGCCAGGGCGATCAGCAGCCGCTCGGTGGTGACGAATGCGTCGCCGGCGGCCTTGGCCCCTTCCTCGGCCACGGCGAACACGCTGGCGGATTCAGGCTTCATGTAAAGCTGACCGCTGCCGCCTTCGACTTTCGGGATCTTGGCGAGCAGCGCCTCGACAGCCTGATCGGCCGCATCGGGCCGGCCGCCGGCGCTCTGGATCAGGGTTCGGCTTAGGCCGTCCTTCTCCTCCAGTAGAACCTTCAGCAAGTGCTCCGGGCCCAGCTGCTGATGGCGTCGCGCCAGAGCCAGGGACTGGGCGGATTGGATCGCCTGTTTGGCGCGATCCGAATAGAGATCGATGTTCATGAAGCCTCGCGGTATCTAACGTGGAATCGGATGTAGTGTGACTAAAACGCCACACAAGGGTTGCGGGAGCAACGCATCCCTGGAGCTCATCAGGCGTTCAGCCCTGGCGCGATAGCGTTCAGATCAATTCCCGCACTGGCCGGAGAAGGTGAGGGTCATGGCGAACAATCGTCCAAAAGGCGTCTTCGGCGTCGGCCTGGCATGCATCGACGCGGCGATCCACGGGCGCACCGAGCACAGGCCGACATCGGCCGACTATCCCGAGACAGTCATCAGACGCGTGACCTTCACGGCCGGTGGTGGCCTGGGCTGGCGCGTTTCGGCTCTGAGGACCGTGAGGAACAGCCGGGCGCCGTGGAAGATCGTCGTCGTCACGGGTGCGCCCTCCTGGGCGGAATACTGGGCGCCGGTGATGGCCGCCCTCCCCGCTGATCGTGAAATGATTGTCGTCGACCGGCCGGGTTTCGCTGGCAGTGAGCCGACGAACTGCATCCCCGACATCGCTCTGCAGGCCCGCGCGCTGGCGCCTCTGCTGCTGGCCGACCGCGGCCAGAAGATCATTCTCATCGGCCAATCTTATGGAGGAGCGATCGCCACGTTGATGGCTGAAGCAAACCCCGGACGCGTCGCCGCCCTGGTCCTGCTGTCCAGCTACCTTGGCGAACCAGGCCCGACTGCCCGGCGACTGCTGCAACTCGGCTCAAGAATGGCGGGGTTGATCCCGCGCGACCTGCGCAACGCGGTCACCGAGATCGCGTGCCAACCGACGCAACTCGCCACGGTCAAGAACGCGTTGGAGCGCGTCAGGGCGCCAGTACATGTCATCCATGGTGACGCCGACGATTTCGCCCCGATCGCGACCGCGAGGGCGCTTGTCGAGCGTCTCGTTACCTGCCGGCCTGTCCATTTCCGCGAAGTCAGGGGCGCCGACCACTTTCTCAACGACGGCCCGGTCGATGTGCTGATTTCGCACATCGAGGCATGCATTCCCCGCCAACCGCCAAAGCCGATGTGGCCTTGGTTACAGTGGCTCCGTGGACGATCGGAGGCATTGTCGCCTGTTGCGGTGGCGTAACGCACACACGCGGGCCGACACGGCCCGGACAGATCAGCCTTCTTCGGCGTCCGACTTTATCGGCGTTTCGGCACCGGTGACCTCAGCGTTCTCGAACGCACGCGGCGTACGGCGACGAGGCGCCTTGCGCACGGTGGGCGCCGCTTCCGCACGCGGTTCGGACGGCCGGACTTGCAGAAACGCCGGGGCATGACTCACATCGCCATCGTCGGCCCGCAGGACCGACGCAGGCCGCTGGGCCGGCAACGGCGTTGCTTCGGGCTCGACCACAGGCATCACCTCGGAAGTGTCCGCGCGGGACCGCTCATCACGCTCGTACCGCGAACGATCACTGCGATAGGAGCGATTGCTCCGATCGGACTGCGCGCGATCGGAAGTCTGGCGATCCGACGTCTGGCGATCCGAGGATTGGCGGTCAGCGGCGGGGCGTTCTGACGCATACCGCTCCGGTTGCGACCGATCGGACTGCGTTCGGTCACCCTGGTTACGGTCGTTTTGGGCACGGTCGTTCGTACGGTCGTTCTGGCTTCTGTCGTTCTGACTACGCTCATTCTGGCTGCGGTCGCCTTGATAGCGATCGTCGCGAGGCCGCTCGTCACGTTGTCTTGTGTCAGAGTACCGCTGCTCGTCTCGCGGCCGATAGTCTTCACGGGGGCGATAGTCGTCACGCTGCCTGTCATCACGTTGGCGGTCATCACGCTGGCGGTCATCACGTTGCCGGTCTTCGCGACGTGCCTCGAATCGCTCACCCTGTTCGGCGCCTTCGGAGGCCTGTGATTCGCCGCCATCGCCTTCGACGGCTTCGGCCTGGCCGCTCTCGTCCTCGAAGTCGATATCGTATCCCGACACGAACTGATCTCGGCCAATGATCTCCGAAATCGGCCGCAGAGGCTGCATGGCGCGCATCACACGGAAGTAGTGCTCGGCATGCTGCAGGTAGTTTTCGGCAAGCACACGGTCGCCGGACGTATGAGCATCACGCGCCAGCTGCTGGTACTTTTCATAGACGCTCTGGGCCGCGCCGCGAACCTTGACGCCATCGGGTCCGTTGGAATCGAAGGCGCGATTGGTATTGTGTTGCGGCTTGCCGCTATTGCCACCGCTACTGCGGTTGCGTCCACGCTGACGCTTCATACCCTTGAAATCTCTCATGCTGTTTAGACCTGTAGCGGACCGCCGGTGCGTCAGCGCCGACGTGATCACGGGCGGTTTGCGTACTTGTATCCGAGGTCCCGTTCGCCCCGACCAGTGTTCAGCGACGCGCGTTGTTCCCCGTCTCCGCCGATTGGCAACAAGCGCGCATTCGCAAGGATTATGTCGACCGCTCACCCGGAGAAGCTTTGAGCGTTACCCTGTTCGGGCAAGACGCCGAGGCCTCATACTCCGGAAATTCAGGTGGAGACGACTCTGCTCTAGCGGTTTGGTCGCTTTTATCCAAGTGGTTTCTTCATTCCGGAAACGATCCGCTCGCGAGCGGTCAGATCATTGTGGCCGGCGACCTCGATCGCCCCCGCGGCGGAAAAGCACTTCTTCACATCCGCACCTTGACCGAGACCAATTTCAACGGCGAAGACGCCGCCGGGGCGCAGGACACGGATGATCTGCGGCGCGAGCGTACGATAAGCGTCCAGACCATCGGGGCCGCCGTCCAGCGCCAGCCGCGGCTCGTGGTCGCGCACCTCCGGCGCAAGAGTTTCGATCTCATGCGTGGGAATGTACGGGGGGTTGGCGACGACGACATCGAAGCTCTCCGCGGCCAGCCCCGCCGTCCAGTCGCCACGCAACAAAGCCGCCCGCGACGAAAGACCGAGGTTTGCCGCATTCTCCCGGGCCACCGCGATGGCATCGGCCGACATATCCACGCCAAGGCCGATGGCGGCGGAACGCTCGGCCAGAATCGCCAGCAACAGCGCGCCTGAACCAACGCCGAGATCCAGAACCGACACCCGACGTTGCTCGGCGATCAGCGGCAGAATGACGTCGAGTACGCTTTCCGTGTCCGGCCTGGGAGTCAGCACGTCCGGCGTAACCTTGAGCATGATCTTCCAGAAGCCGCGGACGCCCAGAATATGGCTTATCGGCTCGCGCTTCTCACGCCGTGCCAGGAGTTCCTCAAGATAACGCGCCTGGTCGTCGGTAAGCGGGCGCTGCGGATCGGTGATGATATCGACGCGGCTTGCGCCGGCCGCCGCCTCGACCAGCAGCCGCGCGTCGATCACCGGACTATCGACTCCTGCCGCCTCCAGGCGTGACCTGGCCACTTTCCAGGCCGAAACGAGCGTCGCCAAACCGGACTTTGCCTTCGACCTATTCGGCCGCCTGGAGGGAACCGCCGGCTGGCTTTGTCGCTTCCGCCGCCGCGATCTCGGCCGCGCGCGCCTCGACCAGTCCGACAATGTGCTCGACCATGTCGCCATTGGCGAGCTTATGGTCTGCCTTGCCAGCGAGGTAGACCATGCCAGACCCGGCGCCGCCGCCGGTGAAGCCCACGTCGGTCATCAGCGCCTCGCCCGGACCATTGACGACGCAGCCGATGATAGAAAGGCTCATCGGCGCGGAAATGTGCTTGAGGCGCTCTTCGAGCTTGTTCACGGTCTCGATGACGTTGAAGCCCTGACGCGCGCAGGATGGGCAGGCGATGATGTTGACGCCGCGGTGGCGCAGGCCCAGCGACTTGAGGATATCGAACCCCGCCTTGATCTCCTCGACCGGATCGGCGGCGAGCGAGACACGGATGGTGTCGCCGATGCCGGCCCATAGCAGGCTGCCCATGCCTATTGCCGACTTTATGGTGCCCGACCGCAGCGCGCCCGCCTCGGTGACGCCCAGGTGCAGAGGACAGTCAATCGCCTCGGACAGCATTTGATAGGCGGCGACGGTCATGAAGACATCCGACGCCTTCACGCTGATCTTGAATTCGTGGAAATCGTGGTCCTGGAGGATTTTCGCGTGGTTCAGCGCGCTTTCGACCATCGCCTCAGGACAAGGCTCGCCATAGCGCTCCAGCAACTCCCGCTCCAGAGACCCGGCATTGACGCCTATCCGCATCGAGCATCCATGATCGCGCGCGGCCTGGATCACCTCACGCACACGCGCCGGCGAGCCGATATTGCCGGGATTGATTCTGAGGCACGCGGCGCCGGCCTTGGCGGCCTCGATTCCGCGCTTGTAGTGAAAATGGATGTCGGCAACCAACGGCACCTTGGCTGCCTTGGCAATGGTCTTGAAGGCTGCCGTTGCGTCCTCGTCGGGGCACGACACCCGCACGATATCAGCACCGGCCTCTTCCAACTGACGAATCTGCTCGATCGTTGCCGCGGCGTCGCCCGTGATCGTATTGGTCATCGACTGGACGGTGATCGGCGCATCGCCGCCCACCGGCACCGAGCCGACGTAAATCTTCCGGGACTTGCGGCGATCGATGGTCCGCCATGGGCGAAGGTGGGTGTGGTCCTGAGCAGTCATGATCCGGTCAACATAGGATAGTTTGCCCATTCCCCCAAGGCGCGATCGCCGCGCGCAGCGAAGCCGAACCCGCCACCCGTCGTGATCAGGGCTGGCGCGCAGCCGTCGCAAGGCCCGCGACCAGCATCCCCAAAGACGTCTTGCTTTCGCTCAGGTCGCCCCGCGAAAGGCCATCGACGAAGACTTCCATCGCGGCGGGATTGCCAACATCGGCGATCAGTCCCTCGACCTGCGGCGCGCTCCACGCTTCGCCGGGCGCCAGTTCCCGCGCGAAATAGACCGCGCCGTCCGTCCCGCGCACGATCAGCGTCGTGGCCTTGCGCGCCTGCAGGACAATATGACCACCCGCGCCGGTGGCGCCGTAGACGGTCCCGGCCGCAACAAATGCCGTTCCGGCTGGATCCGGAACCGGCTGGGGCGCATTCGCCGAAAGTCCCGGCGGCAGATAGGCTGGCGGAGCCGCTGCTTCAGGAGGAGCAGGCAGAGGCGCTCCCAACTGGGCAGGCCCCAGCGCCGGGCCTGCCGGCGTCACACGGTGGGCTGCAGTCACCGGGCGCCGGGGATTTGCGGAGATATGGCGGGTGATGTTCCACACGACAACCGCTGCGACCAGCAGAGCCGCGCCTAGCGCCAGCCTGCCCAGACCTCGGCCGCGAAACTGTCCGCGAAGACCGCCGGGGGCCCGAAGCTCATCGTCGGCGGGTGGTAGCTCGGCTCTAAAACGATCGACGACCGCTTCGGTCTCGAGGCCAAGGGCGCGGGCGTAGGCGCGGACATAGCCAATCACGAACGGACGGGCGGGCAGTGCATCGAGATCCAACGATTCGAGCGCGGCCACATGAACAGCCCGCACGCGCGTCGCCTGCGCAATATCCTCGACCGCCAGGCCAAGGCTTTCCCGGGCTGTTCGCAATGCGGTTCCAAGACTTCCGTGCGGATCCAGTACTACGCGCTGTGGCAGCAACGGAATCTGCCGTTGACCGGCGTCCGCAGTCGTTGAATGCTCGCTGACGGGGCCGGCGTCCAACGCCATGGATGATCGAAGCTCCGACTGAGGATTTGGCTGCGCGACGACGAGGCGGAAAAACCTGCCGAGAAAGCGGTTGATCCAACTATCCGATAGCGGCTCAACCACGTGAATTCAATCGCTTAAACGTCGACGGACAGCTTTCGGGCAAGAGATTCGATCTCGCCGCGAACCGAGCCGCCGGAGCTCTTCAGCAGACCATCGATTCCTCGCCTCGCGGCCTCGCGATCGCATGACAGAACCATCTGCTTTACCGCGCCGATGCCAGCCGGTGGCATGGAAAGCCGCTCGAATCCCAGCGCGACCAGCGCGAACGCCTCAAGAGGCTTGCCCGCCATTTCGCCGCAGACCGAGACCGGTGTTCCTGTGTCGCGACAGGCTTCGCGGATCGCCTTGAGGGCTCGCAGCGCCGGCGGCGACAAGGGATCATAGCGGTCGGAGACACGCGGATTGCCGCGATCGGCCGCGAACAGATATTGCATCAGGTCGTTGGTGCCGACCGAGACGAAGTCCGTGAGCGGCAGCAAGGCGTCGAGATGCCAAAGAAGGGACGGCGCCTCCACCATCGCGCCGACTTCGAGGCGCGCGGGGGCCGGGCGGCCGCGCCGCTGAGCCCAGGCAAGCTCGCGTTCAACCAGCGCACGCGCCGCGCGAAATTCATCCACGCTGGCGACCAGCGGAAACATCACCTGCAACGGCCGCCCGGCCGCCGCCGCGATCAGCGCACGAAGTTGCATGCGCAGCAGCGCTGGTCGATCCAGACCCATGCGCACCGCCCGCCAGCCAAGCGCCGGGTTGTCCTCCCGCTCCGCCTCCAGGTACGGCAACACCTTGTCGCCTCCCAGATCGAGGGTGCGGAATACGACAGGCAGGCTGCCGGCCGCGTCCAGGACCATGGAATAGAGGTCGGACTGCGCGGTCAGACGGGGGAGATCCTCCGAGACCATGAACTGGAATTCGGTGCGGAACAGGCCGATCCCCTCCGCCCCGGTCTCCGCGAGAATATCGAGGTCCACGGCCAGTCCGGCGTTCATCAGCAGCGTCACCTTGACGCCGTCGCGCGTGAATGCGGGCGTGTCGCGCAGGCGCGCGAACTCGGCCCGGCGCTCGGCCCGGATGCCCATGCGCGCGGTGACCGCCTTGACGACATCGGGCCGCGGCCGGAGATACGCTTCGCCGGTCTCCGCATCGACGATCACCGGATCGCCCTCGTTGACCCGATCGCGCAGCCCGGCGACCCGGCCCACGCATGGAATATCCAGGGCACGGGCGACGATGACGGCGTGACTGGCGGATGATCCTTCCTCCAGCAACAGGCCACGCAGCTTCGTTCGATCGTATTCCAGCAGATCGGCAGGACCCAGATTTCGCGCGATCAGGATGGCGTTGTCGGGCAGCACCCTGACCTTGTCGCCGTTACCGGTCAGGTGACGAAGGAGGCGGTCGTTGAGATCCTCCAGGTCATGGACGCGCTCGCGGATGTAGGGATCACGCGCCTGGCCAAGGCTGGCGCGATGCTCGGAACGCACACGCTCCACGGCCGCTTCGGCTGTCAGCCCCGAACGGACCGCCTCCTGCAGCGAATGGTTCCAGCTGCGGCTGTGCGCGAGCATCCGGTAGGTCTCGAGCACGTCGTAGGACGGGCCGAGGATGCCCTCATGCCCCTCAAGCATGCCGGCGATCTGCGCCTGCAACCCGGCGATCGCGGTGGTCAGGCGCGCCTCTTCCGCCCCGACATCATCGGCAAGCAGCCGCCCGACCGCGACAGGCGTCTCGTGCAGCACCGCAACGCCGAACGCCAGGCCGTCGGCGAACTTGGAGCCCTTGAGCCGCTCCGGTCGCCGCGGCGCGATTTCGACGTCCTTGAGTTCCTCGTGCGAAAGAAGATCGCCGGTCGCCACCATCTCGGCGAGCACCATGGCGATGATCTGCAGGTCCTCGACCTCGTCCTCGGCATAGGTGCGGCTGGTGCGATTCTGTACGACCAGAACGCCGATCGCGCGGCCACCTCGCAACAGGGGAACCCCCAGCAAGGCATGGAACGGGTCCTCGCCGGTCTCTGGGCGATAGGAGAAGGCGGGATGGGATGGGGCGTCCGACAGGTTGAGCGGCCGTCCAAGGCGCATGATCTCGCCGACAAGCCCTTCGCCTTGCTTCAGCCTGGTGACGTGGACGGCGCCCGGCTCGAGGCCCTCGGTGGCGAACAGTTCAAGCTCACCCGAGGCGCGGCGCAGATAGATTGAGCACACTTCCGCGACCATCGAACCGGCGATGGTGCGGACGACCATGTCCAGCTTGCTCTGCGTTGGCCGGGTTCCGGCCATGGCTTCGCGAATCTGCCGGAGCAGGCTGCGTGGTCCACGTGTTATGAGCCCAGGCGACGGCATGGGTGCTCTGAAGCGCTCCTTCCCTTACGTTGGCCTCAACGTTGGTTTCGGCGCCTATAGCAGGTTTTCCGCCG
>JANXTX010000331.1 GCA_025352165.1 Caulobacteraceae bacterium
GCCGTGCCCGCCAGAAGCATGGTGGCGATGATCGAGCCGGACGGATTGACGAACGGCGCCGCGACCGGGTCGAGGTCCTGCACCAACGCGCCCAGGCTGGCCAGCAGCTGCGCGCGATAGGTGACGGTCGGATCGCGAAACATCGGCGGGAAGAGGCCGGCGGAGTCTGATATCACCGGATTAGCCAACGGCGTCGCCAACGTCGCGCTGGTGAACACCGCCGAGGGCGTGGTCGTTCCGGTCAGGTACCACTGCAGTTGAGCGCCGCTCATCGGCACACCGTTGGCGTCGACGGCCCGATAGGTCGGATTGGTGATCAGGATGCCGGTCATGGCGGGGGTCCCGACTGACTGGCCCCCTTCAGCGCCGCCGCGGATCGGCCAAAGGCGATGGAGACCGGCGAGACACTGCTGGCGGGGTTCATGGCGTTGACCGTCTGCATCGGGATTCCGCCGGCGGCGGGGTCTGCCGCAGCGAAGGCATTCGCGATCCCCGCCGAACTGTGAACAAGTTTGGGAAGCCCTGCCGAATCGGGCGTTGTCGAAGGCATGACCAGACTAGCCTGATCGACCAGTTTCGTAGCAGCCGGATTGATTGTATTAGACGGGCCTCCGAACGGCGAGGTTCCCCAGGCCAGCTGATTGCTCTTGAGGTCTCTCGCACTAAACCCGGAAGAACCCGGTTGTGAGCGAGTCGCTGCGCTTTTCCACACGTCAAGGTCCGCCTGTCCCAGATCGACCCCTCGGATTGCTTCCTTGTAGGCGGGATTGTTTCGCCCCAACTGATCGGATACCGCCCGCCTAAATTCCGAAAAATAGGCATTTAGACGCAAATCACTGCGATCTATGCCATCGGGCTCAATATCGCTGTGCGCATCAAGATTTTCAAACAGATTTGTAATGTCTCCCTGACGCCATACGCTGTTATTAATTACCTCTGTTGTTTTAGAAATATTTCTTTGCAATACATCCCACATTGACTTTGACAACTCTGTTTGCGCTCTAGCTAATATATTGTTCGAAGTAGAAAAATAATCCCCATCTACGCCTGGTGTCTGTATGAGCCTTATGGCAATCTTCCGGGCGTTGCTCAACTCCCCCGCAACATAAGTCGCCGCATCTTGGCCCACATCCGTGTCCGCAGGCAGCGTCTTGCCGATCGGACTTAATGAGCGGTTGGCCCAAACCCTGTTGAGCGCCTCCTGGGCCCGCAGCCGGGCGACGCGGATAGTATTTCCCACTATCGGCATGTTGGCAGCGGCGTCTTCCGCGTGTAGCGCAAGTCCGCCGATCTGTTGCCCCATAGTCAATGGGACCCCTTCACGGAGCAGGGCGTCCACGGCATTGCCATGTGCGTCGCCACCAATAATTTCGCTGGCATTCGCACTGGACGGCGCCATGCGCGGCAACGCCGATCCCTCATGATCGGTCGTTTCAGGGTCGTTAGCCTCAGGGTCCGCGACCTCGGCGCTGGTCGCCCCAGAGGCGGGAACTGTCGCTTTGGCTGACCCGCCGATCGGTGCGTCCGTTCCTCCCACGAGGCTTAGTGTGGGGGGGCCACTACCAGAGCCAGGCCCAGCGACGGGTCTCGCGGCGCCATTGGCTCTGGGACCAACTCCCCCACCAGGTGAAACTGCCCTGACCAGTCGCAGAAGAGGCGGCGCGATCGGCGGGGCGGGTTCGTCGACAGAGTCTTCCGCTTCGGCGGGGTCTTCTGCCGGGACAACGTATTCTGTAGTCGGCGTCAGCACTGTTGGTCGGACTTTCGACGCGTTTGCAATAGCTCCTGGTACCTTGGATAGGACTCCCAGAGCCTCCGGTAACCCGCCGCCTATAACTGCCCCCATGGGTACAGCGCTTGCGGCGTTGGCGCTGCGTTGCTGCAGCGTACCCGGCTGAGAAAAGGCGTTGACGGTGGAATAGGCGGTGCCGATCAGCGCATTCTTCACGACGCGTGGCGCGACATTCTTCAGTACCTGTCCCATCCCCCGCCGTGCGGCCAGAGCCGCCACTGCCGCAGGAACTTCTGTCGCACCTCCACTCACTAAGGCAGGCGCGATTTGGGCGGCGTATCCGGCGCCCCTGAGCAGCCCGGAGGCAGCCGGGTGATCCTGCTGGAATTGGCCCTGAACGCCCTGTTGCCAGTTGCGCACCTTGGTCCACTCACCGCCAAAGTCAGCCGGCTTTCCGTTGATCATGTTATGGATCGCTCCCGTCGCCGCGCCCAATCCGGCGCCGACTTCCGGAAAACCCGGTATGGCCTGCTGCACGGTCAGCGACGCGCCGTGCGCCGGCCCGAGCCCGTTTCGTTCGGCGCTCCTGCCCTGCAGAATAGGGCCGGCCCGAGTGGCGTGATCCTGCGCCATGGCTCGCTGAATCACGCTCGGGGGCGTTCCATCGGGAAACTGGATGACATGGCCGTCTGCGGCGCGCACCTGTATGGGCATTACTCAACCTTTCCGGAATTAGGGTAATATTGCAGCATGTGCTGACCCACTTGTTGGGCGGACCCGTTGGTCGCGCCCGACTGCGGAGCTCCAGCTTTCGTGTCGTATTGTTGCGCTTCCCGCAGCTTCAACATCTGCTCAATCGACATGGTGGTGGCCAGATGCGAGTTGATGCCCTGGTCGGACACATCGCCCTCGCCAATCCGGTTCGGGTCCATCAAGCCGGTTTGCTGCGCCAGGTGCTGCGCGATCGCCAGACGCTGTTCGGGCGGATAGACCTTCAGGCCAAGGAGTATGTGCGCCAGTTGTTCGTTCTGATCTTGCGCCGCCGCCACTGCGGCGGCGCGCTGCACCGGGGGCAGGCCGTCCAGTCGCACTTTCAGGGCATCGACATCGCCCGTAGCTCCCGGTTGAGGCGATGTCGCGCCTATGCCTTGAGCATTTTGCACCGTCTGCGCGGGAGCCCGTGCGGGCTGAGACTGCGGGTTTGGTGTCACCAGGTAACCTTGGCCTGCGGAAGTCGCGCCGGGCGTCGGCGCCGCAACCTCCCCGCCTTGTGGTTGCTGGGGGAAAGGAGCGTTTGCGTTCTGAATCGCGTCGGCCCTGCCCATGGCCTGCCCGGCCTTGAACGCGTTCATGTAGTTGCCGACCACGTCGACCGCCGGCGGAGCTGCGTTCCAGTCGATGTTGACGCCGTCAGCCATGCTCTAGCCTCCCCACGGGGCTGAGAAGGACCCGGCATTGCTGCCCGCCCCTCCACCCAGGAATGATGTGCCGCCCAGCCCCGCCGAGTTGCCCCGGAAGCTCGCGAATGCGTTCAGGGCGTTGCTGATGCCGTTGTTGGCGGCGTTGGCGCTGTAGATGCCCGCCGAGCCCGCCGCGCTGGCGGCGCTGTTGTTGTTGGCGCTGACCTGGTTGGCGTAGTTGGTCCCGGCCCCGGTAAGGGAGTTGATCGCGCCCACGCCGGTGTTGCTGACGTTCTCCAGGTTGCCGACGTACTGCTGGCCATACTGGTCCGCCAGCCCGGCGCCGAACTGGTCGAGCGCTTCCAGGGTCGAGCCGCTGTTCAGCAGTCCCGCGGCCGCCTTGTTGCCGGTAATCGCCGACATGCCTTCGTTCTTGTTGAACTGGTAGCCGGTCGAGTTGAGATAGGTGTTGAGCGCGTCCTGCGACGCCTGCGGAGAGCCGCCGAGGCCCAGAAAGCCCTGCAGTTCATTGGCGGCGCTGTTGCCTCGATCGACATAGGGCTGGATCAGCCCCTTGTTGGAATTGTAGATCTGCTCCTGCAAGGCGTTGTTGGCCGCCGCCGCGTTCGCCGCCTGGTTCGAGGCGTTGTTCGCCGCGTGGGAGCTGATCAGGGAACTGCCCACGGCGCCCGCCGCCGCGATCCCGGCCGCTACGAGTACAATCGGCATTGTGTCATCCTTTTCTTCACCGGGCTCGCGTCCCACGCGGCGCGGGTCAGGACCCAGCACCTCAGAACGCCCGCGCTTGTCTCTTGCCAGTCACCAGCCATCACGAAGCCGAACGACCGAGGCGGCCGGCTTCGCGCGTTGCCCTTGATTTCGTAGGTCACGACCACCTGTAAGGTCGCGAACACCTGTTCCAGCGCCTCGCGTCCCGCCATTGCGACCTCACGCCCCCAGCCCGCGGGCCGGTAGAGCGTGTGCAGTTCGGCGACCAATCCCAGGCCGTCCATCTGTCCGAAGAAGAAGCCGCCGTTCTCGCTGGCGAGTGGCAGCATTCGCGCGTCCGCCGCGATCGCCGCGATCTGGTCGGGGCCGAGGCCCATCATCACGCCCTCGAGGGCCGGGTCGGACGCGATGGCGCGCCAGAACCCCGCGTCCCGCTGTTCCGTAAGGGTATGCCCTCCGGAGCCTTGGCGAAGGAGGGTCACGTCGTCACCAGGATACCGGAGGGCGTGAACCACCCCCCCGTTCCGCTGGGTGTCGACCAGAACACCGGCATTCCCGAGCCACTACCGGCCCCCTCGCCGGATTTGCGGGCATCGATCGCATAGCACCAGTCCCCTTCGGAATTGCCCGTCGTCGGCAGCTTCGCCGCCAGATTGACTGTGTGATAGAGCGCCACCGCGACATTGCCGTTGAGCGAGCCGCCCAACTGCAGCCCGCCGCCCGCCACCAACTGCGTGGATTGAGGCGTCGCCGCCGCCGCCGTCGCGGACGCCGCGTCGACCTTGTCGGCCCGCTGTCCTAGCCGCGCGTCAGCCGAACTGATCCAAGCCTGCGCCCATCGCGTCAGGAACCCCCTGGCGTCGACGAACGCATTGTTGAAGTTCGGGCTCGGCAGAGGTTGCGCGGTCATGTGTCCCCCTTGGGCCGGGGGGTTTCCGCCCCCGCCTTCAACGCACGCTGACAGCCCATCCACGGAGGCGGGACGCCTTCGGTCCGCGTGCCTATTGCGCCGGCCTCGACGAATTGAGCTCCAGGTGGCTGAACACCACGTTGACCGGGTCCGAGCAGCGGATCTCGATCAACCGGCCCGGGGCCCGCATCTGGTCCAGCCGCTGCCAATAGGCGCGGGTCCGGTAACCGCCCATGCGGCCAAGTCTTGCGGTTCGCCACCGCACGAAGGTGCGTCCGCCGTCATCGGAATAACGCATCTCCACCAATGGATTGGCCCCGGCGCCTGACGCATTGCCTACCCCCATCACCCCGTGCAGGACGATGTTGTCGCAGCGCGGCGAGCCTTCCTCGACCTTGATGAAGGCGCTGGCCTGGCGGGTCATCGCGCCGCCGTAGTCGGTATAGATCCCGACCTGCATCGCGCCGATCTGGTTGGTGGCGCTGTCGCCGATGTACTGCACGCCCTGGAACACCGCGGCGACCTGGCCGCGAAAGTTGGTCTGGCCATAGCTGGCCCACTCGCACCACTCGCCGCGCTCATAGCTGTCGCCGAACGCCCCGGCCGTCGTGCCGATGCGGCTGATGTCATAGGCATACGAGCCCACACCCGGGATATTCAGGATGTAGAAATCGTGGCCCTCGAAAGTCAGCACAATGGCCGTGCATCCGGCGATATTCGGGCACTGGCGAAGCTTGTCCTCGATAGAGCTGCTGCTGATCCGCGTCGGCGTCGCGCCGACCCGATAGACGACCCGGTTCTCCCCAACCCAGAACAGCGAGTTGTCGGCATAGGCGATGGTGTCTCGCGACGCGCAGCCCCGCTGATAACCGCGCCCCTCGATCGGCGTGAACGCTGGATCGGTCGGCCCCGCGCCGGTGTTCGGGCTCCAGAACTCCACCGAGCTTTGCCCGAAGAACACCAGCTCATCGTTCAGCACCGCGACGCCCAGCACGTTGTCGGGCGATGATTCCGCCGAAGCAAAGTTGAGTCCCTTCACGTTCGAGGCGTCCTCGACTTCCGACCAGTAGAACCTGTCGGAGCTCTGGCACACATAGACGAACCGCCCGGCCAGAAAGGCCACGTCCTGAATCGGCGGCATCACGTTGTTGGGCAGCCGGGCATAGACGTTGCCGCCGATCCCCGGATAGTTCCACAGATGGGCCCCTCCATCGGCGACGATCACCTGCTGCGTGCGGCTGACCGCCCAGCGGACCATGTCGTTCCCGGTGATGGTCCCGAGGTTATTGCCGCCGCTGTCATAGATGGTCTCACCGGAGACAAAGCACAGCGACGACCCCAGAGTAACCGGCGTCGGCCACATCGCCCGTATCGGCCCGGCCCCGATTGTGAAGCCGCTGGCGACGATGCCCGGCCGCGAATAGCGAATCTCCCGCAAGCCGACCAGGGCCACATAGGGCCGCTCCTCGCGAAGCGGCGTCGCCTCGCTGATGAAGTTGACCAGCCGCGCCTCGGGTAGTCCGGACGCGCGCGAAAACCCATCCGAAAAGAACGGTATCCGCAGACCAGAGGTCCCGGTGACGCCATCCGATCGGAACTGGGCAATCTGCTACGACGGCGCCGAGCCGTTACCGTCGGCCATGGCCTAGCCTCGCTGCTGAGGCTGCTGAGCCTGCTGCCCGCCATCCACCCCGATCGGCGGATCGATCATGTTGCGCCCGCGCCGGGCGTACTGCCGCGCGAACGCCTGACGGCCCTCGATCGCGCCCGCGATCACGTCCTGCCGCAGCTCGCCGCCGAACTCGCCGACGATGGCCACCGCCAGCATATAGGGCATGTAGGCAATCAGGCCCTCGGGGAACTCGATAGTGTCGTTGGCGGTCACATAGTTCGCCTCCTCGACCCAGTTGCCGGTGTCTCCCCGAAACCAGAACCGCAACGCCTGGCCGTTGATGCTCAGCACCAGGTTGGTCGCCGCGCCGTTGACCAGCCGCCCGTTCCTGGCGATCGTCAGATTATAGGTCGCGAAGTTGAGGTTGGCGTCGACCACCCCGAACCGCGCCCCGGACCTGGGATTGCCCGGCGCGGTCAGCGTGAACGTCGCCCCACCCGGGATCTGATATTCCCCGCCGTTCTCCGCCTGCGCCGTCGTCAGCCCGGTCAGGTCCTGCGGCGAAAGCCGCGTGCCGATCACCGTGCCGAACAGCGCCCGCTTCATGGTGTTCATCGCCAACATCGCGTCGTTCAACTCATCCGCCTCCGGCGAGTCACCACTGGCCAGCGCCCCATTGAGCCGCATCGCCCGCGAGATCACATCCCGCACCACCGGAGCCGTCATGTCAAAATCCTTCCTCCCTCCCCCGAAGTGGGGAGGGACAGACGGCAGGGCGGTCAGGGTGGGGCCTCGCCGCGCCAACGCGCCTTAGGTCCCCAGTCCCTCATCCCGCTGACTCACCGTCAGCACCGTGTAGAAAACCACCGCCCCCAGAAACCCTGTCAGGGAGTCGCCAAACGCAAGCTCGGCCGTCAGCATGGCCAGCATCACCGGCACCAGCGTCAGCCTCGATCTGGACGCGCTCAGCGCCAGCAAAGCCGACAGCACAAGCAGCAACGCCGCCGGTAGACCGTAGGCAATCGAGAGATCGAGCAATCCGGACTCTGTTACCCCGGCGCCAGAGAGGCTCCGATAGGTCGCTTCGAGCCCCGAAGTGTCGCGCCACTCCGGACCAGTTCCCAAAAGCGGATGAGCCAGGGCGTCGGCGAGGCCCTCTTTCATAAGGCTTCCCCGCAGATCGTCCCCAAAGCTCAGCAGACCCGTTGAAAAGGTCCCAACCAGTCCCGCAGCCGCAGCCATGACGGTCACCAGGACCAGCGGCAGTTTCGCGAGGGGCCGCAAAGTCAGCAATGGGACCGCGACGATCGCCATCCCGAGATATCGCCGCGCGTCGATCAGACAGAGCGAGCCCAGCAAGAGTGCTATCAGCGGCCAACGCCACCACCCATTTGCGCGCCCGACCAGAAAAGCGACCGCAATGAATGCGACAAGGCCAGCGGCGTGGGTATTTCCGGAGATCCCCGGATCACGCTCCCATGATCCCAGCGCAGCCGCCCAGAAGTTAGCGGCCATGTCGACTGTTGCAAAGCCGACACAGACCCAGCCCACCGCGTCGAGCAGCTGCGGCCGGCGATTGTTGAACAGGAGCAGCAGCGGGGTTCCGGCCTGCAAAGCCAGAAGACCCCAGTCATTGAGGCTATATTCCCGGTCGAACCGGCCCGCGACGCCCGAAAACAAGAAGCCGAGCATGGCAAGCGGCAGGCAGACCGCTGAGAGCCGGCGCATCGGCGTCAAGGCCGGCGCAACCGGCAAATCCGGCCATCCCCTCATTGCGAGAAGTATCAAACCGGAAGCGATCACCACCGCCAGTGCCGGAGTCGTGACCCTGGAACTGACGCCCAGCACGGCCGGCGCATATACGGAGGTCACCACCGCAAGCGCGGTCGCCCAGGTCACGCCAACGGTGAAGGGCTCACGCATTCGTGACAGTAGCACGGCCTCGAAATATCGCCACTCAGGCACCGGTTTCTTTGTGCCTACCCAATCCGCCAATTTGTCCCATCGCTATACACCGGGACGGTGTTGGCTCCGCCTCCGGCGACGATGGAGCCATAGTTGCCGGCCGCCACCACGCTGGCGTCGGTAATCAGCGTCCGCGAGCCGATGGCCGCGCCCGTCGCCGCCGGCAACGAGGCGTAGGCGTGCGGAAATTGCTTGATGATCCCGGTGGCCGAATTCAGGCTCCATTGCAACGTCGTGGCACCGTCGCTGTAGCCCTGCAAAGGCGCGCTGTTGGAGACTTGCACGGCGCTTGTTGCGCCGGTCGCGGCGGTGTTGACGCCGAAGATCAGGGACCCGGCAAGGTTCGCGGCCGAAAGTACGCTCAAGGCATCGGCCGCCGGCCTGATGTTGACCGTCTGGCAGTTGAATTGTCCGCTGGCGGCGTTCAGGCGCCACGTCTGGGTCCCGAAGCTGTCCGAGTAGCCGATTTGGCTTACCCCGTTGCCAAAGCCAAAGACGCTGGATGCAGGCGTCACATTGGTTGTCACGTCGAGGAGCGCGGTCCCGGCGGCGTTCTTGATGATGAACAGATCAGCCCCGTCTGCTGACGGTGTATGAGCAAAGGCGCCGCAACGCAGGGTCCCGCTTCCAAAGGTGGTGAAGCCGCTCGATGTGATCTTGGCCATCGGGATCGACCCGCCGGCCAGAAAGAGCGTCGATCCGCCGCTCCAAGCGCCCAGGACCGCGTCGCCGGCGGCCGTGCCCGGGACGAAGTCGTTTGTCGCCCCCGCGACGCCGAGCAGCAGGTCAAGGCTCGTGCGCCCGATCTCCAGATAGTAGTTTCCGCTCGCCGCCCCGCTATGAAGGCTCGAATTGCCCGCTACGCCCTGGTTGTTGAGCTGGAATCTTCCGACGGTCATGTTGAATGGATAGGTGTTGTAGTTGACCTGCTGGTCGAACAGCTGACTGGAGGCGGCCGGCGTGCCGTTCATGTAGGTTCCGGAGAACCCTTGTAGTTCGCAATAGGTGCGCAGCGCGTTGACCGATGTGTCAACGTCCAGGAAAACGCCCGTCCCCTCGACATCCGTCTTCAGCCAGAAGTCAGTGCCGAAGCGGAACTTGAACTTGGTGGTTCCAACGCCCTGCCAGGCGCCGCCGATCACCGTGATCGAGTTGGTGTAGATGGTCGACATCTGGCCGCCGTCGAAATCGTAGAAGCTGAGTGTCGTGACACCGTTCGCGGTGCTCGTCCCGATGCACTCGACGAAGTGGCCTTTGCAGTTATGCAGGCTGGTCGTGTAGGCGCCGGTCAGGAACTGCCAGGCGCGCTTGTTGGCCCCGTCATTGTAGACTTTGACATTGACGTATCGGCAGCCAAACCCCTGCACCTGCTGCACCGCCACACTGGTGGCCAGGTCCGGCATGTTCACCATGTCGATGGTGAGGTTCTCGATGCCGAAGCCCTGGACGTAGCCGGCGAAGGGAGTTCCGTCGATCTGGATGGCGACGGAGACGCCGGCCAGGGGGCGGATGACGGTCTTGCCGACTCCGGTTCCGTCGCTGGCGGTGGGGCCGGCGCCGTGCACCACCTGACCATGCGCGTTGACCGAGTTGAACGCCAGGGTCGAGCTGATCGAGTAGACCCCGGCGGGAAAATAGAACGGCGCGCCGGAGTTGATCGCGCCCTGGATCGCGCCGGTGTCGTCGGTGATCCCGTCGCCCACCGCCCCAAACGCCTTGACCGAGTTGACCACGAAGGCCTGCACGCTGGCCATGGTCGCGTTCTGCAAAAAAGCCGGCGTCCGAGATATTGGGATAAGGTCCGTCGCCGCCGGCGCGGGCAGGTTCGAGAGATTTGCAACGGAAACTAGCCCGCTTCCTGCCATGCCCACCGCGAGGCCTCCTGTTGGAACGACGACGGCTTGAGCCGTCTGGAATTTGCTGGTGAGCAAGGCGATCAGGCCGGCGTCCGCCAGCCACACGCCGCTGTTCATGTCCTGGCCATAGAGACCGATGTCGCCATAGCTGTTGGTCGCGCCGAACGGATTGCCGATCGCTCCGACGCCGTAAGGCACGCGCAGCGCCCAGACGCACCAGCCAACGCCGATGGCGTTGAGGTTGTCCGTGCAGTCGCTGACCCACGCCAGTGAGCCGGGCGTGACGCTGGGAACACCGATCTGGTTGCACCACACCGGCACGTTGTTGGCCGCGCTGAACGCCGCGCCGATGCTGAGCAGACCGGCGAGCCATTGCTGGTTGATCAGGTCGACCGCGCCGCGCCCCGGATAGGTCACCGGGCAGTCCGTGCGCTGGCCCTTGGTGTCGAGAAATGTCCCCGGATAGGCGACCCAGTTGTTCGGCCCGCCGCCTTGGGTCTGCTGCTGATAGATAGTCGGCTCATACCAGTCGAAGGTGTAGATCAGGTTCGAGAAGCCGAGCAGGGCCTGCGACAGATAGCGGATATCATAGGTCAGGCCCGGCCCGATGATCATCGGCGTCGCCGCGTCGATGCTCACCACCGCGTTGATCATGGTGGTATAAACAGCGCGGATCAGCGCCGGGTTGGCCGGGATCGGATGCGGCTCACACAGCAGCTCATAGCCCATGATCAGCGGCTGGCTGGCGAACGTCGTGGCCAGAAACTGCCACATGACCACGTGTCGAGCCTGAACCGTGGAATTGGTCCAGAAGTCGGCCCCGCAGCCCGATATGGCGATATCGCACCACAGGCCGACGCTCTGGGCTTCGGTGACCATGGCCTGCAGCGTCGCCATCTTGCTCGGATCGAAGTTGCCGGCCGAGCCGGGTGAATAGGCGTCGCCTGGCAGCTGGGGGACCGCGTTGTACCAGAGCACATGCACCCGGACCATGTTCGCGCCCATCGCCGCCACGATGGCCATGTCGCCAGGCTGATAGGTCCGCACCGACACCGCGACGCCCACCGGAATGAACGGCGCGGCGCCCAGCTGGATCTTAGAGCCGATGACGGAGAGGCGCGTTGGCATGGTGGGTTCCTCAGGCGCCAGGGACTGTGGCGTTGATCACCGGCGGGGTGGGCGGCGCGGGCTTGCCGGCGGCTTTCAGGTCGCTGACCCACTGGTTGAACGCCGCGGCCAGCATCACCTGGTCG
>JANXTX010000376.1 GCA_025352165.1 Caulobacteraceae bacterium
ACCCGCCGCAACCGGAAAATTCAGCGCCCGGTCAGATTCAAGGGGGGTGAGCAATTACGTTTTATGACCCATTCCACTGCCTGTCGATCGTCTTCCTCTACGGATCGACCCTGTTGTTCGCGATGCACGGAGCGACAATTCTGGCGGTCAGTCGTTATGGCGGTGAGCGGGAACTTGAGCAAATCACCGACCGAGGCACCGCGTCTGAACGCGCGGCCCTTTTCTGGCGCTGGACCATGGGTTTTAACGCCACCATGGAATCTATTCACCGTTGGGCCTGGTGGTTCGCGGTTCTGACGCCTCTGACCGGGGGCATCGGCATCCTCATTACCGGAACCTTGGTGAGTGATTGGCATGCCTGGGCCGTCGCGCACCACTACGCCTTCTCGATCGACTAAAACCTGGCTGATCGAGCCCAGATGAGATTGAGCGCGCGCCGCGGATCTGGTCCAATTTGACCGGCCAGATCCGCGCTGCCGCCCATAAATGACGGGCGGGCCCATCTACCTACAACGCAATTTCTTTAAGCTGCGGGATCAGGGTCTGTGCTCCGGCGACGATGAAGGACTTGAGAATGTGAGCGGCCTTCGTCAGGCTACGGTCGGAGCGATGAATTAGCCGCCATTGCATGATTAGCGGCAGTCCCACCAGGCGAAGCGTCGCAAGTTTACCTTCATGAAGCTCGGAAAAGCAGGTGTGGACAGAGATCATCGCGACGCCCAAACCGACCATGACAGCTTGTTTGATAGTCTCATTTGTACCCATTTCGACCACATCGAACTGTCGGCCATTGCCGATCCGCTCCAGAAAATTCTCTAGAAGCAGCCGCGTGCCCGAACCAGACTCTCGAGCCAGAAAACGTTCGAGGAGCAGGTCCTCGACCAAAATGTCCAAGTCTCCTACAAGCCGATGATCGGGGGCGGCGATCAATACATTGGGGTGATCGCTAAGCACCGCGGCGTTGACCGCAACATGTGGTGGCGGCCTGCCCATCATGACCAAGTCAAAGCTGTTCTGTTCAAGCCCGTCAATGATGGCCCCACGATTGCCGATGACGAGCTTCACCCGGATACCAGGGTTCACGCGTTGAAATTCCGCAACGATCCGCGGGGCGATGTACTTTCCCGAACTGACCACGCCAAACACAACCGAGCCCGCGGCCCCCGATCGCAGAGCGTCAATGCGATCCCCCATTCGGGCTATCTGTCGCTCGATATCATTGGCCGCCTCGAGCAGCTCGCGGCCCACTTCGGTCGGCGCGAAGCCCTTCGACGACCGGTCGAAAAGCGGCGCGCCGATGCTCTGCTCCAGAAGTTTCAATTGAGTGCTGATCGCCGGCGGCGTCACCGCCAGATCCTTTGCGGCGCTGGTCACCGATCCGTGGCTCACCGTCGCCGAAAGCGCGCGGAGCTGTTTCAATGACAAACGGCGAAGGTCGACCATTAAATTTTCCTACATCAATGTTCGAAATTTTTAAATTTTGTTTCTGTGTATTTTGGCACAATTGGTTTTCGCGGCGGCGCATAACCGCAATTGGAGGAACATTGATGGGCGCACGATCCGAACAGAGTGGTCTGCGCCTGGGTGACAGCTTGGCCGACCATCTTGCGGCGACACTGGACGGCGAACTTCGGACGCAACTGACCGGGGCGATCCTCGCCATGGCGGACGCCGCGACCGTTATTGCGGCCCTGGTGGCTCGGGGACCGCTTGGAGGCGCGCTCGGCTGCGATACCGGCGGGCTCAACGCCGACGGCGATACTCAGAAGACCCTGGATGTGCTTTCCAACGACGCCGTGTTGGAGGCGTTGAATATGACCGAAACGGCCTACTTCGCATCGGAAGAGGAAGAAGCCATTCTCACGCTCCATCCGCGCGGAGCGCTTGCGGTAGCGGTCGACCCGCTCGACGGATCCTCGAATATTGATGTCAATGTCTCGATCGGGACGATCTTCTCGATCTTTCCCGCTTCGCCCGGCGGTGCGTCAGCCTCTTTTTTTCGCCCAGGTTCGGAACAATTGGCGGCGGGCTACTTTGTCTACGGACCTCACACCGCGCTGGTCCTCACTACCGGCCAAGGCGTGAATCTCTTTGTTCTTGATCAGGACCTTGGCGTCTTTTGCTTCGCGCGATCGGCATTGTCGATTCCGCTCGAGGCGCGCGAATTCGCGATCAATAGCTCTAACTATCGGCATTGGTTTAAACCTGTTCAAACCTTCATCGACGATTGCGTCGCCGGACGTGAGGGAACGCGGGGCAAGGATTTTAACATGCGTTGGGTCGCGTCCCTGGTTGCGGAGACCCATCGTATCTTCACGCGCGGGGGTGTCTTTCTTTATCCAGCCGATCGACGCCCCGGCTACGAACGCGGCCGACTTCGCCTGTTGTACGAGGCCTTTCCCATCGCCATGCTCGCCGAGCAGGCAGGCGGCGGGGCGATCGACGGATTTCAGCGAATTCTGGACAAGACACCGGGCGAACTTCACGAGCGCACGCCGTTGTTCTTCGGCTCAAGCCGAAAGATGGGCATCATCGCCAGCTATCACGTGGACGCCTCGGATCGTCTGGGGCAAGCGCCCCTGTTCGGCCGCCGCGGCCTCTTTCGCACCTGAGGCGCGGTCATGTCTGTCAAACACCCTATCATTTCAGTTGTCGGCTCGTCGGGCGCTGGGACCAGCACTGTCAAGCATACCTTCGATCAGATATTCCGCCGAGAAGATGTCAACGCGGTCTCGATCGAGGGCGATGCGTACCATCGCTACAACCGCGCGGACATGAAGGCGGAGATGAACCGTCGCCTAAGCGCGGGCGATCACACTTTCAGTCACTTCTCCATTGAGGCCAACCTTCTGGAAGAGATCGAAAGCGCATTCAAAACCTATGCGAAGACCGGCCTCTGCCAATCCCGCCGGTATGTACACACCGATGAGGAAGGCCAACAGCACGGCGTTCCCACCGGACACTTCACCGAATGGCGGGAAATCGGGGCCGACTCCGATCTATTATTCTACGAGGGACTGCACGGGGCGGTGAACACCGCCGACTTCAAGATCGCGAACTACCCCGACCTGAAGATCGGCGTCGTGCCGGTGATCAACCTCGAGTGGATTCAGAAGATCCACCGCGACCGCGCGCACCGCGGCTACACCACCGAAGCTGTGACTGATACCATCCTTCGTCGAATGCACGCCTATGTGAACGTCATCTGCCCGCAGTTCACGGAAACCGACATCAACTTCCAGCGGGTGCCGATGGTCGATACCTCCAATCCGTTTGTTGCCCGCTGGATCCCCACGGCGGGCGAGTCAATGGTGGTGATCCGCTTCAGAAACCCAAGCGGCATAGATTTCCCGTACCTGGTGTCAATGCTGAACAACAGTTCGATGAGCCGCGCCAATTCGATTGTCGTTCCGGGTGACAAGCTCGACCTGGCGATGCAGCTCATCCTTACCCCGATGATCCACCGCCTCGTCGAGCGTGGTCGCCGCGCCAAACATTGAGAGGTTCACATGTCCCAGGTCCATTCCCATGATCCGGATTTACTTGTCCGCCCGACAACCGATCCGTTGGCCGTGGTCGTCACCCACGATGAGATGGCCAACGCCATCCGGGCCCTGGCAATGGAGGCCGTCGAGCGCGCCAAATCAGGACACCCCGGCATGCCAATGGGCATGGCCGATGTCGCCACCGTGCTCTTCAGCCGTTTCCTCAAGGTCGACCCCACCACCCCGCACTGGCACGACCGAGACCGCTTCGTGCTCTCGGCTGGGCACGGCTCGATGCTGCAATATGCCCTGCACTATCTGCTTGGCTACCCCGACATCGGCATCGAGCAGCTGAAGTCCTTCCGCCAGCTCGGCAGCCCGACCGCCGGCCACCCGGAATACGGCCACGCGCTGGGCGTCGAAACGACAACCGGTCCCCTCGGGCAGGGCCTGGCGACGGCGGTCGGCATGGCTATGGCCGAACGTATACTCAATGCCCGGTTTGGCGACGCCCTGGTCGATCACCGCACATTCGTGATTGCTGGCGACGGCTGCCTGATGGAAGGAGTCAGTCACGAGGCCATCGATCTGGCCGGGCACATGCGGCTCGGAAAACTTCTGGTCCTTTGGGACGACAACGCCATCTCAATCGATGGGCCGACAAGTCTGTCGACATCGATGGACCAACTCAGCCGTTTCGAGGCGGCGCGCTGGCATGTGGCGTCCGTCGATGGCCACGATCCGGCCGCCATCGAAGCGGCGATCACGGCCGCCCTGATCGTCGAGGATCGACCCTCGATGATCGCTTGCAAGACAATAATCGGCTTTGGCGCTCCCACGCGCGCGGGCGCCGCCAAGGCACACGGTGAGGCCCTCGGCGCGCGGGAACTGGCCGGCGCCTTGGCCAACCTCCGCTGGCCCCACCAGCCGTTCGAGATCCCGGAACCGATCCTTGCGGCATGGCGGGACGTTGCCCTCGGCGGCGCCCACGCGCGCGCGGCCTGGGACAAGCGTCTGGCCACCTCGGAGGCGAGGGCGGATTTCGAAAGCCGTCTGGCCGGCGAGCTGCCCACGGAACTCGCCGAGCGCCTTGAGGCCCATATGGCCGAACTGGTGTCGGCGGCTCCGGATATCGCCACGCGCAAGGCCTCGGAGATGGCGCTGGGCGTGATCAACAGCGCCACCGATCTCACTGTCGGCGGCTCCGCCGACCTCACCCACTCCAACCTCACTCTCACGGCCGGCATGGAGGCGGTCGCGGCGGGCGCGTTCGGCGGCCGCTACATTCACTACGGCGTGCGTGAGCATGGCATGGCGGCGGCGATGAATGGTCTCGCCCTGCACGGCGGCTTCGTTCCCTATGGCGGCGCATTCCTGGTGTTCACCGACTATGCGCGCGGAGCGATCCGGCTGTCCGCTCTGATGGGCCTGAGGGTGATCTATGTGATGACTCACGATTCGATCGGGCTGGGAGAAGACGGTCCGACCCACCAGCCGATCGAACATCTGGCCATGCTGCGAGCCACGCCCAATCTACAGGTCTTCCGGCCCGCCGACGCCGTGGAAACGGCGGAATGCTGGCTGACCGCGCTGCAATCGCCCCACACGCCGTCGATCCTCTCTCTTTCACGCCAGGCTGTGCCGACACTGCGACGAACGCTATCGCCGGAAAATCTTTCGGCCACCGGCGGCTATGTTCTGCGCGAAACCGATTCAGCGCGGGATGTCACCCTGATCGCAACCGGCTCGGAAGTGTCGATCGTGGCCCGCGCCGCGGACCTTTTGGCGGCGGACGGCATCGCCGCCGCAATCGTATCGATGCCATGCTGGGAGCGCTTCGAGGCGCGTGACGCCGACGACCGCGCCAAGGTGCTCGGAACCGCCCCACGTATAGCCGTCGAGGCCGCCGCGCGCCTCGGCTGGGACCGCTGGATCGGTGAACGCGGCGCCTTCATAGGCATGACCGGCTTCGGCGCCTCCGCCCCCGCCGCCCGCCTCTATGAACACTTCGGCATCACACCCGAGGCGGTCGCGGTGCGGGCTAAAAACCTCGTTCGGGGCGCCTGATCGCCATACCAAACTCCACCAAGCCATCGCGAAAAAGCACGGGACAAAGGACAGAGGTGACCCAATGGCCCGCATTACCTTACGCCAACTCCTCGATCACGCGGCGGAGCACACCTACGGGGTGCCCGCATTCAACATCAACAATATGGAGCAGGGCCTCGCCATTCTGGAGGCGGCCCGATCCACCGACAGCCCGGTGATCATCCAGGTCTCGCGGGGCGCACGCGCCTATGCTGGCGACATTATGCTCGCGCGGATCATCGAAGCGCTGGAAGCGATGTTTCCGGCCATACCGATCTGCGTCCACCAGGATCACGGCAACAACGTCGCCACCTGCCTTTCAGCCATACAGCATGGCTTCACCTCGGTGATGATGGACGGCTCGCTGAAGGAAGACGCCAAGACTCCAGCCAATTACGACTACAATGTCGCCATCACCACCGAGGTGACCCGGTTGGCGCACATGGTCGGCGCGTCGGTCGAGGGCGAACTCGGCTGCCTCGGCAGCCTGGAGACCGGCGAGGGCGAAGCGGAGGACGGTCACGGCTTTGAGGGCAGGCTCGACCGCTCGATGCTGCTGACCGATCCGGACGAAGCGACTCGCTTCGTGGCCGCGACCGGTGTCGACGCGCTGGCCGTGGCGATAGGCACCAGCCATGGGGCCTACAAGTTCAGCCGCAAGCCGACAGGCGAGGTCCTGGCGATGGACGTCATCGAACGCATCCACGCCAAACTGCCGAACACCCACATCGTCATGCACGGCTCTTCCTCGGTCCCGGAGTCCTGGCAGGCGGTGTTCAACGCGCACGGTGGTGAAATGCGCGAGACCTATGGCGTCCCGGTGGACGAGATTATTCGCGGCATCCGTCATGGCGTGCGCAAGATCAATATCGACACCGACCTGCGCTTGGCGGCGGCCGCAGAGTTTCGCCGTACCGCCGACACCAGCCGCGCCGAATTCGATCCCCGCAAGTTCCTCAAGCCGGCCATGGACGCGATGAACGCCGTGTGCCGCGAACGCTTCGAGGCCTTCGGTTCCGCCGGTCAGGCATCGAAGATCAGGGTAATCCCGATGAGCGAGATGGCCCGGCTCTACGCCCATAGGCGCTAAGTTAGGGGATTCTGCTTTGAATCGGATTGTGATTCAAGCTTTGGATGGAACCTGATTCGGAAATTTCGTTCGACGGAAGCTGGCCGGATATCGAGGCTGTTCTGGGTGGGGCGGACGCGATTGACGC
>JANXTX010000396.1 GCA_025352165.1 Caulobacteraceae bacterium
GTCGGGCTGAGGGAACAGCGCGACTTCGTCGATTTCGACCGGACCTTCTTCTCGCTCAAGGAGGTGCGGTGCGAACGGCTCGGCAATCTGATGCGTCAATCTCGACGCTGAAGCGGAAACCCTGCGCAGCTGGCTCGGGCCGGCGGCGGACGCCTGGGGGGATTTTGATTTCGACAAGCTTCGGCTTGTCGACCGCTATGTGTGGGACATGGATTTCAACTGGAAGGTCGGAACCGACTCTCTTGAAGTTAATCACCTTCCCAGCATCCACGCCGAAACGGGCGACGTGATGGTCGATTCAAGGGGCTTTTCTCCCACGCTCTACGCCAATGGCCACTCCAGGATGACTTTCCCGCGGCGGGACCTCGACAGTGTTCGAGTTCCCCGAGCCCAAGCTAGCAGGGGTTGGGGCGCTCACCGAGGAGACGGAACAGAGCTACCACCTGATCCCGAATTTCGTTTTTGCGCCGATGCACAGCTTCGGTTTCCCGCTGCACCTGTATTGGCCGAATGGTGTCGGTAAACGCCGGTTCGAGACGGTTTGGCTGGGAGCGGATTGGGGTGCCGGCGAACGGCCACCGGAATGGCAGAGCTATATCGAAGGATAGAAGGTTATTCTTCACGAAGACATCGCCTTCGGAAAAGCATTTGCAAAACTCGCTGGATTCGGCCGGGTTCGACGGCGCGAATATCGGCTATGGCGAGGTGCGGCTTTATCATTTTCAGGAGACGATCGACCGGCTCGTCGGCGCGGACAATATCCCTGAAGCCATGCGGATCACGCCGGTGCTGGACAACCGATGGATGTTTCCCAACGATCTGGAGAGCCGCCGCAGATGGGCGGCGGACGAGCCGGAAACGGCGGTTGTGTAAAGGCTTGTGGACGCCGTTGACCACGACTGCCGCCGCTCTGGGGGGACACGATTTCCCCTCGCTGCGCATACTGCCAGTTCGTGCTTCCGTTCACACGCAGGGGGGAGAGTTCCGGAGTCGGCGTCGAGCGGATTCCTCCCGCGGATCGTTGGAATGGCCGCGCGCGCGAGCACCATCTCGTGGAGATCAGCAGCACGATCGCGAACAGCTCGGCGATCACCCTGTGCCGCGGGCTGCATTGAGGGAGCCAACTGGCCTATGGTAGGCAACCAGCCTATGTGATCGCCAAGAGAAGGAAATGGATGTCGGACACCGATTGGATTAGCAATCTCGGCGTGGGCTTCGGAACGCCTGTTCCCGAGGACGAATATTTCCACGGCACCGGTGAGCCCGTTGATTCTCTGACCGAGACCTGGTTCTGGAATTTCCATGTCGCCGATGCCGCGATCAACTGCTTTGCCTATTGCTGGGTGCATCCCACCCTCAATATCGTGAGTGGTGGCCTGTTTATCTATCAGGGGTTCAAGCGGCACCATCTTCAGTGCGAGTTGTTCGACTACTTCAACTATATGTCTGCAACCCATGTCGGGGACGGCAGCGACATCCGCTTTCCCAACGGCTTTCGCGCACAGGCGCTGAAGCCGTTGGAGCATGTCCGCCTCACCTATGACGATCTCGTTCGCGGCACGCGCGTCGATGTCGAGCTCAAGGGGGTCGGCGTGCCGATCATGCGGGCCAACAATAAGCATTTCGAGCAGGTGATGCACGCGACCGGCACGTTCGTGCTGCGCGGCAAGGAGTATTACGTCGACTGTTATTCCGTGCGCGACCGCAGCTGGGCCGAGCCCCGCCCCGAAAACCACAATCCGGCGCCGCCTTATACCTGGGTGACGGGTGCTTTCGGGCGTGACTTCGCCTTCAATATCGGCGCGCACGACGATCCTGATCTCAATCCCGATTGGGCGGATGTGATGGCGGCGCCGAAACGCATCTTCAATGACGGCTGGGTCGTTGTCGATGGTGAGCAGCGCCGGGTCGTCCAGGCATCCAAGATCACCGAGCGTACGGATTATGATCAGGCACCCGCGGTCCACTGCTACACGTTCGAGGATGACAAGGGCGATCGCTACCGGATGACCGGCCGGCTCATCGCACAGACGCTCTGGGGCGGGTGGTCCAACGCCCTGTGCCACATCGGTCTGGTCG
>JANXTX010000410.1 GCA_025352165.1 Caulobacteraceae bacterium
GGATCAAGACTTGCGGAGCCCAAATTCTCCCCCGTTTCGTAACGGGGGAGGGGGACCCCGAAGGGGGGGAGGGGGCATGGGCCGTGCGCCGTCTCCAAATTGGAAGCAGGCTTGTTTCCTTCGCCTTTGCCGCCTTTGTCCTTTCCGCCTGCGTCGACCTCGCCCCCACCTACCACCGGCCCCCCACGCCGACACCGGCGATCGTGCCGGCCGACGCGAGCCGGACATCCGATCAATCCCTGGTCGGCTGGCGCGAGTTCTTCGCCGATCCGAAACTCAGGTCGGTGATCGAGCAGGCGCTGGTCAACAACCGCGATCTGCGGGTCGCGGTGGCCAAGGTCGCGGCGGCGCGGGCGCAGTACCATGTGCAGCGCGCGGCGGAGCTGCCGACCGTCAGCGCCAATGTCGGCGCAACCTACGGGCAGACTCCCGCCACCGTCGCTGCCGGCGGCAGCGTCGCGGGGAATTCGGGCCCATACAACGAGCACCTCTACAACGTGACCGCCGGCGTCAGCGCCTGGCAGCTCGACCTGTTCGGCAAGGTGCGCAACCTGACGCAGGCCTCCCAGCAGCAGTACTTTGCATCGCGTGAGGCGCGCGACGCCGCGCAGATCACCCTGGTGTCCGAGGTCGCCGCCGACTGGCTGACACTTGGCGCGGACCGCGGTCTGCTCGCGATCGCAACCGACACCCTGAGGAGCGGCCAGGATAGCCTCGACCTGATCCAGCGGCGCTTTGCCGCCGGTGTCGACTCCCAGCTTGAGGTCAGCCAGGCGGAGACTATCGTCCAGCAGGCGCACTACGATGTGGCCCGCCTGACCACCCAGGTGGCACAGGATCGTGATGCCCTCGACCTGGTGGTTGGCGCGCCGGTCACCGATGACCTTATGCCAGCCGGTGTGGTCGAACGGACGGCGGTCCTCGAAAGCCTGCCTGACGCCGTTGGTTCGGGTGTGCTGCTGGCGCGGCCGGATGTGTTGCAGGCCGAGGATCAGCTTCGCGCCGCAAATGCGAACATCGGCGCGGCGCGGGCCGCCTTTTTTCCCAACATCGCCCTGACCGGATCAGGCGGTCTCACCAGTCTGGCGCTGTCGACATTGTTCACCGGCGCCGCCGGAACCTGGACCTTCGCTCCGGCAGTCAGCCAGACTCTGTTCGACAGCGGCGCAAACCGAGGCAACCTCGCCTACGCTAAGGCCCAGCGCGACATTGGCCTCGCCGGCTACGAAAAAGCCATCCAGACCGCCTTCCGCGAAGTCGCCGACGCCCTGGCCCTGAGGCGGACCATCGACGAGCAGCTTGCCGCTCAGCAGGCGTTGGTGGATGCCGCCTTGCGATCGCTCAACCTCGCCATGGCGCGCTTCGAGCGCGGCAGCGACACCTATCTCGATGTCCTGATCGCCCGGCGCACTCTATATGCCGCTCAGCAGACACTGGTCGCTGCGCGCCTCGCCAGAACCGCCAATCTCGTCACGCTCTACGCCAGCCTGGGCGGCGGTCTCGACGCGAACTGATTCCCTCTGGTGACAGGTGGGATCGGCCGGTTTTGTCGGGTTTACTGCCTGCGCCAAACGGTAGGGCGTTCGGACGAGCGGCGAGCGCCGCTCGTCCGGCAAGAAAGTTCAGCCCCAATTGCCGATCACTTCGCGGCGATCGGCGTCAGACTTCCGAACAGGCCATGCGCTTCTTTCTTCAGGCCGGCGGAAAAATAGACGGTGTTGGCGGCGCCACCGGACCCACCATTGCCGTTGATCAGGCCCCAAAGGGAACGGATCGCGATCGGAAAGCCCGATGCATTTGTTATCGGGCCCTTATAGGCGCCGGTCGTCGGGTCATAGGCGTTGATCCAACCATCACCGAAGTTGCCGACGAGCAGCGAGCCGGCCAACGCGCCGAAACCGGCAGGGGCGATATCCAGCCCCCAGGGAGCATTGAGCGCGCCCTGCGACACGACCCGGCGGATGAACCCGCCTTTGAGGTTGAACGCGTCAACATATCCGAGGCCCGGTCCGGATACGGAATCGTGCTTGGTCGCGTCCTGCTTGGCATAGGTGACAAAGAGAGTGCCGCCGAGGTTCTGCACATTGTACGGCGCGTAGCCGGCCGGAATTGTCGGGTCGGTAAAGGTCTTCAGGAGTTTGAAGTTGGCGTCGTACATTTCCACGTCGCCGGCGAAAAAATTGGTCGCGTAGAGGAAACTGTGACCCTTCCTAATGCCAATCGCCAACCCCTTATACACAGCCGCAGACGTTGAGTTATCGACCGCGATGATGGCGTTGACCCCGTCGACCGAAGGCGCCCAACCCGAGATCGTGCCGTCCTCGCTGTCGAACAAAAAGACTGACGACCCGGTCAAGCCTGCCTTCGTGATTTTAAAGGCGGCAGCATCGCTATTGTAAACCTGGCCGGTTGCGGTTCCGCCGCTACCCCCTCCAGCCGCGGGGATGTTGACGGTGAGGCCGACTTTGTTCCCTGCACCGTCATAGAGCGTGCTGACGCCGGCATTGTTGTCCGATACCCAGAACGGCCCTGCCGGCGAATAGGAAATTCCCCAGGGATTGATCAGCGCCGGGTCTACGGTAACCGCCGCAACCGAACCGTCGGAAACCAGATTGGTGACTGTAACCTTTTGCGCCTGCGCCGGGAGCGCGCCGGCCACAAGCATCCCCGCGCCGAGCGCGGCGAGCATTGCCGCCGCGCGCCTTTTCCAATTGAACATGCTAGTCCCTTCCTGAGATGCCGCGCGGGAAGTCTCCCGCGTGCAAGTAAGTTCCCGGCAATGGCGACAGGGTTCACTTCGCCGCCAGGTTTTTCGCAAAGAGGCGCGCTGGTGCGTCGCAGGTCGGGTGGGACTAAAATTTGATATCTGTCCTTGATCTCTTTCGCGTTGGCATCGGCCCCTCCAGTTCGCACACGGTCGGGCCAATGCGGATCGCCCGGCGGTTTGTCGAGGCTCTCGCCGCTCGCGGTCAGATTGATCGGGTCGGCCGCGTCCACGTTGAACTGCAGGGCTCTCTTGCGCTGACGGGTCCAGGCCACGGCAGCGTCACGGCCGTGGTGCTTGGACTGCTAGGCCATGATCCCGAAACTGTCGATCCGGCGTCGGTGATCGGAGAGGTCGAGCGCGTGCGCGCCTCGGGCTCGCTCAGCCTGCATCGCGGCCCGGCTATCCCCTTCGACATTCGGTCGGATATCGACCTGGCCGGCCACATCATCCCCGACCTGCATCCCAACGGCATGCGCCTGCGCGCCTTCGATCTGTCCGGCGCGGTGGTCGCGGACGATGTCTGGTACTCGACCGGCGGTGGATTCGTGGCCACCCGCAGGCAGTTGGAAGCGCCGGCCGCGGATGACACGATCAAGGGCGCGAAACGCGGTGCGTACCCGTTCACCTCCGCCGCGATGCTGCTGGAGATATGTGAGCGCGAAGCCCTCTCAATCGCCGAGATAGTGCTGGCCAATGAAGCCGCCTGGCGCCCGCCGCATTCCACGCACGATGGCCTCGATCGTGTAACCGCCGTGATGCTCGCCTGCATCGATCGCGGTTTGCACACCGGGGGCATCCTTCCCGGTGGGCTGCGGGTCAGGCGCCGTGCGCCGGAAATCTGGAAGACGCTCAGTCAGCACCAGAACGTCAACGAGGCCGAGCGGATATTCGACTGGCTCGATGTCTACGCCATGGCCGTCAACGAGGAGAACGCCGCCGGGGGCCGCGTAGTCACTGCCCCGACCAACGGCGCGGCGGGCATCATCCCGGCCATCCTCAAGCACTATGCGGCGCCGGAAGGCGGTGATTTCAGCATGGCGCGCCGGTACCTGCTGACCGCTGGCGGCATCGGCCTGCTCTACAAGCAGCGCGCCTCGATCTCAGGCGCGGAGATGGGCTGCCAGGGAGAGGTCGGCGTCGCCTGCTCGATGGCCGCCGGCGGCCTGGCCGCGATCTGGGGCGGCACGCCGCAACAGGTTGCCAACGC
>JANXTX010000421.1 GCA_025352165.1 Caulobacteraceae bacterium
ATCCTGATCACCAATCCGACCTATCGGGCCGTCGACGCCAATGGTGTGCCGATGAGCGGCGCTCAACTGCAGTGGTACCTGACCGGAACGACCACGCCTTCGGCGGTGTTCACGAGCGCCACGCTGGTGACGCCGTTGGCCAATCCGGTGGTGTCCGACTCCGCCGGCCTCTTTCCGCCGATGTTCCGCGACCCGACCGTGACTTACCGTGCGCAGCTGCTGACCAGCCTGGGCGCGTTGGTGCAGGACCTCGACCCGGTCGCCGCGCCGTTCGTCAATCCGTCCGGCTCGATCATCGCCACCATGCTTCTGGCGGGCACGGCGGTGACCAACATCGGCTATATCCCGGTCAACCGGGCAGGCGACACGGCGGTGAACCTGGCGCTGGCGTTCACGGCGCCGAGCACGACAAGCGCGGGCTATCTGGGGGCGCCGCGGAACGAGCAGGACGTGGCCTATACCCTGGCGCTGAGCGATGCCGGCGGCATGGTGCG
The DNA here is from genome assembly GCA_025352165.1 of Caulobacteraceae bacterium. GTDB lineage: Bacteria > Pseudomonadota > Alphaproteobacteria > Caulobacterales > Caulobacteraceae > Acaudatibacter. The sequence goes on from JANXTX010000421.1 coordinate 495, forward strand.
CCACAACAACGCGGCGGCCTATGCCCACACGATTCCGCCTGTCGCCACGGCGCCGTTTCCGATCGGTACGGCGATCGTGTTCCGCAACTATGGCGCCGGAGTGCTGACCGTCACGCGGGGCGCGGGCGTCACCCTGTGCATAGCGGGGTTCGGCACGTCGAAAGACGTGGCCATGGCGCAATACGGCTTCGCAACGGCTGTGATGGAAGACACCAACATCTGGGTGATAGCCGGGACCGGGATCAGCTGATGAGCGGGGCGATCATGGCCCTGGCCGGGGCCAGCAACGGCACCGGCGGCGGGGGTGGCGGATCGGGCAACCACCCAAACGCGCTGGCCTGGAGCAACATCTACAATCGGGGCTACGGCGCGACCCAGATCCTGAATATTTCAGGGGTCGGCGGCGGGACGGCGACAATCACGGTCACCAACAGCGGAACCGGGACGCTCTTCGCAATCCACAACGGCGCCTCGACGATCTACACCGGCGGATTCACCGTCGCCGACGCCGACACCCTCGGCTGGTCGATCCTGAACCTGACCGGGGCCACCGTGAGCGGAACAATCACCGTGTCGTGTGGGGCGTTCACGATCGGGACGTTCACCTACGTCGCTCAGGGCAACAATTTTTTTTGATTGGGAGCGAGAATGTTGGACGGTAGTCTATCCGTGGCAGTACTTGCGTCGTCGGGTCTGGCTCAGTTTGCGGCCCTTATCATCTGGGGCGCGACACTTAGCAGTCGTGTTAAGACGATCGAACGCGACATCGAGCCATTACGACTTCTGGGCGCCTCCGTCGCCCGCATGGAAGCGCGTCTGGAAGGACTCCTTGAGCAGTTAAGGGACCTCAATGCGTCGATCAGGTGGGGGCGAAAATCCCGGGAGGAAGACGAAATGACGGTGGATAGGGAATCGCCTTGACGCCACGAAGCGTGGCAAAAGGCGCCAACCCTCTAGCGGGGCCCACGGCCTGTGAGCTCTCTATGCGCAGCCAAATGAGCTTGATGTGATGACGCATCGCCCCTATAAGCCGCCTCCCGCGCGCGCGGGCCCTCGGCTGGGTAGCTCAGATGGTTAGAGCGGTGGATTCATAACCCACAGGTCGGCGGTTCGATCCCGCCCCCAGCTACCAAAGTGGCTGTGACCGGTCGAAAGTAATGACCGATTTGCCGCGCCCGAAAAGGGCGCGGAAAGTCAACGGCCGGTCGGAATGTCCTTGAAGGCGACGTCCTTGTCGAGACGAACGTCCTGCGGCAGCCCAAGGACCCGTTCCGCTATTATATTGCGGAGAATCTCATCCGTACCACCGGCAATTCTCATGCCTGGCGCCGCCAACAAGGCGGTCTGAAACGAGGCTGCAAGAGGCGCCAGGTCAGGATCGCTGATGATGCCAAACTGATCTTCCAGTTCCAGAGCGGTATTGGCCATATCCTGCATAAGGGCGGCTGAAACGACCTTGCCAATCGAGCTCTCAGGCCCCGGAACCTGACCACGCGACAAAGCCGTGAGTGTCCGGTAGCGCGTATATTTGAGCCCTTCGGCCTGAACGAACCAGTCGGCGATCTTCTCACGCAATCCCGCGTCCTTCGCCGCCGGTCCGGCAAGGGTGGAAATCTCCTGAGCGAGCTTGAAGATCGTGCGATGACCGCCGCCCGCTCCTCCGCCGATGGCAAGACGCTCGTTCATCAGGGTTACCAGACTGACTCGCCAGCCTTCCCCAACGCCTCCGACTCGCTGGCTGTCCTTGATGCGCAAGTCCGTGAAATAGACCTCGTTAAAGTTCGAGGCGCCGCTCATCTGGTGGATTGGCCGGACCTCTACGGCAGCGTCTTTCATGTTGATCCAGAACATGGTCATGCCCTTGTGCTTGGGCACATCCGGATCGGTACGCGCGAGGAGCAGCCCAAAATCCGAATAGTGAGCTCCCGAGGTCCAGACTTTCTGGCCATTGATGACCCAATCATCGCCGTCGCGCACGGCACGGGTGCGCGCCGCCGCGACGTCCGAACCTCCAGACGGTTCGGAAAATAACTGGCACCAGATCTCATCGCCACGAACCGCCGGGCGGACGAACCGTTCCTTGTCCGCATCATTGCCGACGGTCATCACGGTCGGAACACACATCCCAAGGCCGATCTGGAATGGATTGCCAGGCGTTTCGTGACGGGCTTCTTCCTGACCAAAAATAACGGATTGCCATGAAGCGCCGCCGCCGCCGCCCCATTCCTTCGGCCAGGTGACGCAGGCATAGCCGGCTTCGGCCTTTTTTCGCTGCCAGGCCTTTGCTTCTTCCATACTCGCGGGGTCTTCGAGGCCACTGTCGACCCGACCGCTTTTCCTGGGTGCGTTGGCGGTGAGCCATGACCGTACTTGCGACCGATAGGCGGCTTCTTCGGCGGTGTCGTTGAAATCCATGATAGATATCCTCAGGCCGCGTTGCGGCGTTCAAGCTGCGTGACCAGACGTTCTTTCCAGGCCTTGGCGCCCCCGGCGACAAGGCCCAATTGCTGAGCCCGGCGATAGAACAGGTGGCAATCGACGTCCCACGTAAAACCCATACCGCCGTGGGTCTGGAGGTTCTCCTTGGCTGCGAACCAGAAAGCGTCGCAGGCCGAAACGCGCGCCGCCGCTGCCGCGAGAGGCAACTCGGCAGCGCCATCATCGAGCGCCCACGCACCGTAGTAGGCGTTGGATCTGGCAAGCTCGTTCTTGATGTAGATGTCGGCCAGCTTGTGCTTGATCGCCTGATAACTGCCGATCGGCCGTCCGAAGGCATAGCGGTTTAGAGCGTAGTCCTTGGCCATCTCCAAGGCTCGATCAGCCCCACCCACCTGTTCAAAGGCCAGGAAAACAGCGGCGCGATTCATTACCGCTTCTGCAAGTGACAAGCCCTCACCAATTTCACCGAGTAGCTCGGCGGGCGTGCCCGAAAATGTTAGCTTTGCGGAGCTGCGGGTAGGATCGAGCGTCTGGAGGGTCTGCCGACCCACGGTCGAATCCGACAGGTTCACCAAATACAGACCAGATTGACCGCCAGACTTGGCGAGAACAATCGCGATATCGGCTATATCTCCATCTGTGACGGGGAGCTTAACCCCCGTGAGGTTGCCGCCCTCGACCCGCGCCTGCACGCCAGCGTCGTTCATGACGCCTGGACGTTCGACCGTCGCGAAACAACCAATGGTCTCGCCTCGCGCGATCCTTGGAAGCCATTCGGCCTTCTGTTGCTCCGAGCCTGCCAGCTTTATGGCTTCAGCCACAAAATAGACGGTCGATGAAAATGGAATCGGTGCAAGCGAGCGTCCGAGTTCCTCAGCGATAACACAAAGCTCGACACTCCCCAGACCCAGGCCACCGTGCTCTTCGGCAATGGCCGCTCCAAGCCAACCCTGCTCCGTCACTTTCTTCCAAAGGTCCTGGTCGTAGGCCTTTTCAGAGCGGTCCAGGACAGCTCGAACAGCGCTCACCGGGCAGTGAGCACCCAAAAACTTTCGCGCCTCGCTCTTGAGGAACTTCTGATCGTCAGAAAAATCGAAATCCATCGGCCGTCACCTCTTGCGTCTTGAGGCTGATGATAACGGTCTTTCTCTGTCGGAAAAGCCTGACCATACGTAAACCCATCGCGCATTCTAATCGACGCCAAAGCCCAGCGTCCGATCAGCACTTGGATTTCGTCTGCGGCCTTTTCCAAACATCCGTTTTACTAGCGCGTCGTCGGAGCAAATAAGAAGTAAATTTGCCTCATGGTCGGATCATCATGTTGATCAGGGTTGATCTAATTGTGTGTAGTGGTCGAATCGCAACCACATGCGTTTTCAACGTGCTGCTATTATTGCTTATATGTTCTATCGAGGGGGGGAATTAAATCTGAGGGTGGGCGCGTGTTCGGCAAAGTATTTGCTCTTGCCTGCACCTGGCCGGAGCGCTGTCGCTTTATGCTTTGGATCATAGCCTGGCCCAACGCGCTGCGCTGGGTGACTGGTAGGCTTGCGGCGAAGTCGACGACAGCGTCCTCAACCTTCCCTCGGGACGTGAGATTGAGCATTCGGGCTCTTACGAGTTCTGACTTGGTTTTGCCGGGGTCGAAGGTCTGAGATTCGAGCGATGCCCATGCTTGTTCCCGAATGCTTCGCGACAAACGGTTGTCTCCCTGGATTGCCTCGCCCTCTCTTCGCAGAAGCATCACAAAAGGGGCGCGGTAAGGATCGGCAAGAGCTAGGGAAGCTGATCGCAGTGATGCTCTCTGCACGCTGGTAGCGCTCGTTGCGTTTGGTCGATGGTAAAATAATGATGCAGATATCGCCAGTAAAAAAACATTGAGTCCGACCGATAGAATTAGGATTATATTATGAAGGCGGCTTGTCATCTAAATTTCACCCAGTTCGTTGGGCTCTCCGAGCGCAGTGGTAGCGTCAGCTACGGGGTCGGCGGTGTCAAAGGCCGGTGCGGACCGGATGGCTAGGGGGGTGATTGCAAACCCGGCGACGGCGCCGGTGGCTGCCGCCATCGCCAGTCCAGCGCCAAGCCACCGCCGCAAAGGCCGAGCATCCGGTGTGGGACGGAAATTGCGTCCCGCGAAAATGCGTTCGATGCGATCAGCGAGGGCAGGATTGTAGACGGGCGCCGCTGACTCTCCCAGAAATCGATCGATCAGCCCCGCAGCCTTTAACATGCGTCGCGCACAATTGGGGTGTCGCACGGCAAACAGCCAAGCGCTTACACGTTCCGCCTTCGGCCAGCGGCGCAGCGCGCCGCCAAATGCATCTGCGAGTGCTGCGAAACGTGCGCTATCCATCACGGAAAACTCCAGCCAACGCCGTTCTCAGCGCTCGCCGACCTCGAGACAGGAGGCTTTCCAACGCGTCGACGCTTACCCCCATCAATTCCGCAGCCTCCAGATTGCTCAGCTCCTGATAATGGCAGAGCACGATTGCTTCCCTCTGTCGTGCGGGGAGGACCTGTAAAGCGCTGTCCACCAGCCGGCCTGTATCCGCCGCGCGAAGACCCCGGTCGGGGGAGGGGCCGGGATCGATTTGGTTTGGGGGCTCGGATGTCGTCGAGACCCGACGACGCAATCGATCGTAACATAGATTCAATGCTACCCGGTGCAGCCAGGTATCGAACTTGGCCTCGCCGGGCCTCCAATGAGGCGCAACGCGCCATGCCCTCACCATCGCTTCCTGCGCCACATCTTCGGCTTCGGTGCTGTCCCCGAGCAATCGGCTGGCGAGCGCCAACACGCGCGGTGTTTTCCGCGACACGAGGAGCTTGAGCGCCCGTTGATCGCCGCGACCAGCGCGCCTGAGAAGATCGTCGTCCGGATCCGGGTCCCGGAATCTCAAGTCTCACCCCACTCAATCGTCGCGCTCCGTTCAAGTCATCCAATGCAACACAAAGCGCACTGGGCTGTGAGGTCACAAGCCAAACTTAAACGAACGGTGCGAGAAAAGCCGTCGCGCTATCCTAAACCAAAGCCTCAAAGGCGCGATGGGCGATATCCCGTGCAGCCGCGAGCCTTCCGCGAAGCCTGGAGTAGTTGGGCGCATTTCCAGCCTTAGCCAGCATGGCGCGAAAAGCCGGTGGCTCGTCATCCGGATCCGCGCCGGCCTCTAGTGCAACTTTCAGCAACTGGGTGAGATTTTGTTGAAGTTCCCATGCAAGATGGAGCTTCGTCAACAATTTCACCGGCCCAAGACCGTGCTCAGTCAACTGAAGCAGGGCCTCGCCGGTATTCTGGCAAAGTGGCCCTCCATTTTCACCGTTTGCTATCTGTAGATACTGCGCGACAAACTCTATGTCGATTAGGCCGCCGTCACTGAATTTCATGTCCCAGAAATTCGCCGGAGGGCGTTCTTGTTTAACCAAGGCGCGCATTTCACGCACATCGGTCGCAGCCTGTGAATTATTGCGGCCACGGCGAAGCGCCGTCTCGATGGCCGTGCTGGCGTCGGTTTCGAATTCTTGTGATGTGGCCCATAAGACGCGGGCACGCGTCAAGGCCAGCAACTCCCATATCTCAGCGTCCCTCTCATAATAGTTTTCAAACGCCGAAAATCTCACAGCCACCGGTCCCTTTGTTCCGGACGGGCGAAGTTTAAGGTCCACCTCATAAAGCTCCCCCTCGCCTGTCGGAGCGGAAAGGGCAGCGACGAGACGCTGTGTGAAGCGTGTGCAAAAGATATCACTATCGATGTCTTCAGCAGATTCCGATGGGCGCATCTGACCACCTCTGTACAGAGTCATAAGGTCCAAATCAGATCGCGCGTTCATTTCGCGAGACCCGCATTTTCCAAGGGCTATGACCGCGATCTCTCCGCCGAATTGACCCAACTTGCGTTCGACCTCAGCCCTGGCCGCGCGGGACAATCTGCGTGTCAAGGTGTCAGCAAGGCCGGAAAATGCGCGACCGGTCTCTGCCGCGGATGCAACGCCGGCAATTACCTGGACACTGATCTGAAACGCCTTTTCGCGGTGCAGGCGGCGGGCGTCGTCCATTGCTGCTTCAAAGCCGTCCTTCGAGTCGAGTGGACTTTCTTCGTCAACCGAGGCTATGACCGGCGAGAAGAATTTAGGATCCAGCAATGCATCCATTGCAGCCGGTCTTCTCGCCAATGTGTAGCCGACGCGCGGCGCAAAGGCCATCACTCTCACGATAAGCTCCAGCAGCCTCGGTTGGGAAAGCAGGAGGGCCTGAACATGTACGCCCATCTTCAGGCCTTCAAAGAATGTCGCAAATCGACCAAAGGCAATTTCCGGCGCGCCGGTAGCGCCGCAGGCCGCCAGTAAACGAGGTATTAGTCGGGCTAGGAGTTCCCTTCCTCGCTCGCTTCGGGTCGCGCCTATATGCCCATGCAGCCAGGAGCGAATTCTTCTCGATATATTGTCGGCGCTCGTGAAACCCATTCGGCCAAGGTTGTCGAGTGTTTCCACGTCATCTTCGGATCCGGCAAAGATGAGTCTGAGAGATTTCGCACGCGACGTATCCGTTTCACCAAGTACAGAATTGCAGGATTTTCTTACAGATTTCATTACCCTAACAATAGATGAATCAAATTGATACGAACTGATGAAGCCCGCCAGTGATGCGACGCGCTTTCGAGCAAAGGAATCCGATGGTACGCGGTGCGTATGTTCATCGGCGACCATTTGTATCCGATGCTCCCAGCCGCGAAGTGTGCAGTAGGCCGAAGCGAGTTCGTCAGCGACCCGTCCATCCAGGTGGCCTGCGTCGACCAGCGCCGAAATTGCGCCCAGAGTTTGTGGCGACCGCAGAGCGCGGTTGCGACCACCAAGGATCAATTGTTGCGTCTGGGCAAAGAATTCGATCTCCCGTATGCCACCTGGCCCAAGTTTTAGGTCAACCCCATGGACTCCATGTGATTCACTTACTCTCGACTCTCTAATCTGACCAATTATAGCCTTGACGTCTTCGATCGCCGAATAATCCAGATTTCGGCGCCAAATAAAAGGCTCCAAGGCAGTAAGAAAATTTTCCCCGAGCTTTCTGTCGCCGGCAACGGTGCGCGCCTTAATCAGAGCAGCTCTTTCCCAATTTTGGCCAACGGTTTCATAATATACATGGGCGGCGTTGATCGACATCGCTATTGGTGTTGACGACGGATCCGGCCGAAGCCTAAGGTCAACTCTAAAAACATATCCGTCTAATGTGCGACGTTGCAGAAGAGAGACAACCTTTTCCGCGAAATTGACGGAATATATTGCTGGATCCGAGTCTGTATTCGATGCAATGCGCGTAGCGTCGTAGAAGAATGTGATATCAATATCGCTAGAATAGTTAAGTTCGAACGCCCCATGTTTTCCTAATGCTATACAAAAAAATCCTGGCATACCCGCAGCGGAATTTTCACTGATAAATTTGAGTCGTCCGGCCGTACGCTCCTCCGCCGCGACAATATTTATTGCACTTTCGAGAGCGGCATCAGCAAAGCGACTGAGCGCCATCGTCACGTCAGCCAGTGACCACACACCACCGAGATCGAGTATGGCGGAGAGAAAATGAATTTCGGCCTTTAACGACCGCAATTCCGCCTCGCCTTGTCTGAGCTTCATATTCCCCGCTGATTCGGTCGCCTTAAGAATTTCCTCCAGAGACGCAGTTGGATCGGTGGTAAGGACCCTCCTCAGGTGATCCGGATTTTTTCTCGCCAATCCATAGAGGTAGGGGGATGCCGCGAAGACGGGACCCAGGCTCGGCCAGGCGTCTTCAAGATACGGCAACCAGTCTTGTGCGGTTGCTGTGGCGGCTAGCACCTCCCACGCTCGCGCTTCCGCTTCCTTGTCCACAGATATCCCGAGCGGGGAAAGTCGATGCATCGACGCCTCCTGCAAAGTTCTAGCCGGGTTTGGGAAGCACCAGGGCGACGCGCAGCCCGGGCCCAGCCGTCGCCATCGCTCCCGGTCCATCATCGAGTTCAAGATGTCCGCGATGTGCGCGGGCTACAGCAGCAACTAATGAAAGACCGAGGCCTGCCCCTGGTTGGCTTCTGCTTTGTTCCAGTCTCACGAAGCGCTCAACAATTCGACCACGATCCTTCTCTGGAACACCGGGCCCTGTGTCAGTCACCGAAAACTCGATGTCTCCGGATGATCGACGCCGAACCCGTAGCATTACGGCGCCTCCAGGGGGCGTATATTTGACAGAATTATCCAGGATGTTCGCCAAGGCTTGCGCAATAAAGTCTCGATTTCCTTTGGCCTTCAGGCCAGGTGTCAATTCCGACCTGAAATCAAGAGCCTTTTCTTCGCATGTCGGCTCATAGAGCTCGGCGATGTCTGCCGCTAGTGCGCCTGGGTCAAATGTCGTCTGATCTGGCGCATCCCCAACCGCCTCCAACCTTGCTATCGCCAAGACGGCGCCGAATGTACGAAGTACGCCATCTGTATCTTCGAGCGCTTGTTGGAGTGCCCGCCGTGGGTCGGTCCTTCCTGCATCGGCGTCAATCATTGCAGCTTCCAGGCGTGCTCGCAGCCTAGTCAGCGGTGATCGAAGGTCGTGAGCTATAGCATCTCCTGCGTGTCGAAGTCCGCCTATCGATCGCTCAAGACGTTCCAGCATATCATTCAGACCGGACGCCAGTTCGTCATATTCATCTCCTGCGCCGCGGACATGGGCTCTTACGTGAAGCTCACCAGCGCGGGCACTTTCAATCACATCGGTCAGGCTGCTGATATTACGGCTAACATTGCGGCTCACGATGACGCCGCCAGCTAGGCCGAGGATCAAGACTAAAGCGCCGGCGCCCCATAAGGCGCGCACGATGCCAACCACATAGGCCTCGGAGTCACCTACATCAGCGCCGACAAAGAGGCGTTCGCCTCCGGACATCGGCTCTTCTGCGCCACGCGCGGGACGCCGCAAAATTGCTCCATCCGCATCGGCATCGGCAAGTACAAATGCGCCCCAAGTGCGACCGGACAAGTCTGCCTTGATCGGCGATCTGGCGATCGAGCCAGAGATCGGCGCGCCGGACCGGTCCATCAAAAGGTAAAGCAGAACCTGGTTCCCAGTCGACCTTTCGATAACGCCTTGATTCAGCGCTGCAAAGCCACCCCGTCGGTAAACCGCCTCTAGGGATGCCAACTCCCGGCTAATTGTGGCGTCGGCCCGCCTATTAACTTCTCCGGCAGTTGCAAGATAAATGTAGGCTAGAAAAGCGCTAGCGGCCGCAGCAAATAGTGCGAGGAAGAGGAGTGTTAGGCGAAAGGGGGTGGTTCGAAATACCTTCGGCGATCGCATTTCCCTAACGACACTCAGGATTCAAGTCTGTATCCCGCGCCGCGAACGGTCTGTAACATGGGCTTGTCGAAGCCCTTATCGATCTTCGATCGCAATCTCGAGATGTGGACGTCTATCACGTTGGTTTGCGGGTCAAAATTGTACTCCCAGACCTTTTCCAGTAACATGGTCCGGGTTACAGACTGATCTGCATGTCTCATTAGGAATTCGAGTAGCTGAAACTCGCGGGGCTGCAAGTCGATCTCTTGACCGGAACGATGGACTGTTCGCGCGATAAGGTCCATTTCCAGGCCGCCGACACGTAAGATGGTCAGAACCGAACCCGTGTCGCGGCGACGGGCAAGCGCCTCGACACGAGCAATGAGTTCGGCAAATGCATAGGGCTTTACGAGGTAGTCATCACCGCCGGCTCTTAGACCCTGTACCCTGTCGGAGATTTCACCCAGCGCCGACAAGAAAAGCACAGGGGTTTGGTCACCGTCTCTCCGAACACACTCGACCATCGTTATGCCGTCCATGCGAGGCATCATTCGATCAACGATCATGATGTCAAAACGGGAATCTCGAGCTAGACGGAGTCCTGCTTCGCCATCCTCAGCTGTGACAGTTTCGTGCCCGCTTTCGGCAAGGCTCTTGGCCATGGCGGATGATGCTTCAAGATCGTCTTCAACTATGAGTATTCGCATATTACGCCCCCTTAAATACGGATCATCCTTCGATCTTCAACGGAACCACAATGTTTCGGCCGGCATGGTTGACTGACAGCGGAATGATGGTCCGGCCCGCCTTCTTCCATTCCGCAACAGCGGCAGCGACATCACTGGTGGTCGCAACGTCGCGATCGCCGGCTCGTACGATTACATCGCCGCGCCGCAGTCCCTTGTCATTGGCGTCCGACGCGCCTTTTACGCCAGCTATAACCACGCCGCGTAGGGTTGATGAGATGCTATATTGCTCTCGCGCCGCAGGATCGATCGGCGCGAGGTACAGACCGAGTATCGGGACATTTGGAGAGTTTTTCGAGCCACTCGATGCGCCGTTCTGATCGTCCTGACCTTCAACGGCTCCTCCGTTCTGAGCCAGTTCCGCCTCCGAAGGTCTGACGGCCGTTCGAATGTCGACGGTCCGCTCTTTGCCATCGCGGAAAAGACTAATGTGGGCAATGTCGCCGGCCGGGGTCTTGGCCACTTCGCGGGTCATTTCAGTATTGCTGTTCACTGGCTGGCCATTCACCGCCACGACCACATCGCCTTGCTGAAGTCCGGCCTTCTGAGCCGGACCGCCCGGGACCACGTCCGCTACAACGGCGCCCTTGCGGCCTTTGAGGCCCCAGGATTCGGCGAGTTCGTCGGTCAGATTTTGTATCGTTGCGCCAATATATCCCCTGCGGATCTTCTGGCCGGTCATCAAGTTCTTGGTTATCGATGCGGCAATATCTGCAGGGATATCAAAGCCAATCCCGACGGATCCGCCGGATGGTGAAAATATAGCCGTGTTCACACCAATCACGCGCCCATACGTATCGAACGTGGGGCCGCCGGAGTTACCCCGGTTTATGGGAGCATCGATTTGTATATAGTCAACAAAGCTCTCACCAATGTCACGATTATAGGCGGATACGATTCCTGCCGTTGCTGTGTTGCCGAGGCTGAAAGGATTGCCAACGGCAAGCACCCAGTCCCCAACCCTTGGCCTCGCTGACTGCTCGAAATTCACGAATGGGAAGTTGTGACCTTCGACCTTGACGACCGCCAGATCCGTGCCCTCGTCCCTGCCGACAATGGTTGCCTTGAGTTCCTTGCCGTCTTTCAAGACTACCTTGATTTCTTCGGCGTTGGCCACAACGTGGTTATTGGTCACGATATAGCCGTCAGGCGAAATGAAGAACCCTGAACCCGCCGAAAGTTGCTTTGGCGGTTTCGGTGAGTCGCTATCCTCACCATCGGTTCCCTGACCCTGCCCTTTTGGAGCAACGTCAAAGGGAAAGCTCTCGAACCCGGGAATGCGCCGCATTGAAGACGGATCAGCCTTTGAAGTCACGTTTATAGAGACCACCGCAGGAGATACTTTCTCGAAAATGTCGGCGAATGACATCGGTGCGCCGGGCGCTGACGGCACTACCGGTTCCGTTGATGCGCGGATCAACTGTCCTTCCGCGTCGCGGAAGTAGCCGATGGGGTGGAGATTAACTCCGGCGATCGCCACCGCGGCGATCCCAGCTCCGATTACGGCTCCAATTATGACGGGTGTCTTGCTCAAGGCCATTTATCGATTCCTCAGGCCTGGGAAAATCCCGAGGCGCGCTGTGTTATTTAGTGTCCGATGCCAAAGAGCGCGAGAACCCTCAAGTTACCTTTCGGTTAGTTCGGCGGCGTTCTCGAAGCTGCAATGTGGCAAAAGGGTGTCAAGGGCCGCTTTGGGCGGGTGAGCCCGGACGCCATTCCCCGTCGGCGCGCAACGCGCGTGTCAGTTCACGGGGCATGTAACGTTCATCATGTTTTGCGAGTATCTGGGTTGCAATGAAAATCCCGCCCGTGTCGTAGGAACCGGACGCAATTACCCCTTGGCCCTCGCGAAATAGATCGGGAAGCTCACCTTTGTAGCGAACCTGCGAACGTGCGGAATGGTCCCTGATAACGAATGAAACTTCACCGCCCGGTCCTTTTGCGAGGCTTCCAGCTACGACGAGCCCCCCCAATTCAATCGCGCGGCCTGGAGGCACGTGGGCAGTTGCCGCCTGCGATGGAGTAAAAAAGTACGAGATGGAACCGCGCAAGCCATACAAAGTAAGAGCGGCCGCCATAACGAGGATCGGGGCGGCTAGCGCCAAGAGCGCGAGCCTTCGCCGGGCTGCGCGGGATTTAGGAAGGAGCATCATTCGGCTCACGTTGTAACACGGTATCTTTAGCTATGGCGCGCCAATTTGGCCGTGTAGGCCGACGAGACCGGCCGAGATATCGATTCCTCGTCTGTCGCTTTATCCAATCGGGCCGTGTGGCATTGACCCGGGTTCCGCAGCCAGCTACCGCCACCGGCAATGACACTATTGATCGATAGACTTGCCTCAATTTCTGCGAGCTATGAGGTCCTGTTCTGTGACGTTTGGGGAGTTATCCACGACGGCCAGAGATCCTTTAGGGGGGCTTGCCAAGCTCTAATAGAGTGGCGAGCCCGTAGAGGTCCGGTCATCCTGGTTTCAAATTCCCCACGTCCAGCGCTGGACGTCAAAAGGCAGCTGATAGAACTGGGGGTGCCTGAGGATGCATGGTCGGAGCTGGTAACGTCTGGTGATGCAACCCGCCAGCTAATCGCGGACCGAGGTCCGGGGACCGTTTACACGATCGGGCCCGATCGTGACAGCGCACTCTACGACGGCTTCGACCTGCGCTTCACAAATCTGGGTCTGGCGCGCTTCATTGTGTGTACCGGGCCGCGGGAAGATGAATTTGAGACCCCCGAGGACTACCGCAAATTACTGCTTGAGGGCGTCCAGCGCGGACTTGACATGATTTGCGCCAATCCGGATCGCGTCGTGCAGCGCGGTGGCCGACTTGTCTATTGTGGGGGGGCGTTGGCAGAACTCTATGCTCAGCTAGGTGGGCGAGTCCTGATGGCTGGAAAACCGCACGATCCAATCTATAACCTTAGCCTGTCAATGGCCAGGGAGCTGATGGCGAGGGTCGTTCATCCGCACGAGGTCCTGGCAATCGGCGATGGCTTGGCAACCGATATTGCCGGAGCCAACAAGCGGGGTGTCGACGCACTTTTTATAGCGTCTGGAATTAACGGATCATCCGTTGCCGGAATTGACAGGCGCTTGGATGAACAGGCGGTTGATCGCCTTTTGGCAAAGGATGGTGTCTCAGCAAAATTCACAATGGCGGAATTGGCATGGTGACCCATTCCACGGTTTTCGTTTGCACTACGGGGCTGATGACGCGCGCCAGCAAGGTAGCCCGTTGATCGGATTGTTCATTGAAGATCTGCATGTTGGACAATCAGCCGCGCTAATGCAGGTTGTGGATGAGGCCAGGATTGCCGCCTTTGCTGAAACAACAGGCGACGAAAACCCGGTCCATCTTGATGCCAACTATGCGGCAAATACCCGTTTCGGCGCACGCATCGCCCATGGAATGCTTGGGGCGGGGTTTATCTCTGCGGTTGTCGGGACTGTGCTCCCCGGCCCCGGATCGATTTACATCGGGCAAAGCCTTCGTTTTCGCAGGCCTATCTACATCGGTGACGAGGTCGAGGCGCGTGTCGAAATCATCTCAATCGATTGTGATCGGAGCCGGGTCGTACTTTCCACGCGATGTATCGTGAAGGGAAAGACTGTGATTGACGGAGAGGCAGAGATTCTCGTTCCTGGGCGCGATGATTCCTAGTGTCTATTCCGATAAATTAGAGATGGTATTTTTGATTTGGCTGCCGCGCACCTCGCGCTTGCGCCAGATGAAGGGGTGGGCGGTTTCATGCCATGCCTCACAGAATTCGTCGATGGCCTTGGCGAGCTCGTCGGTG
>JANXTX010000426.1 GCA_025352165.1 Caulobacteraceae bacterium
CGCCTTCGCCAGCCGCCGCGCACCCTCGTCAAGGGTCTCGTCGCGTTTGGCGAAGCAGAGGCGGATAATGTGGGTGACCGGGTCGGCCTCGTAGAACACCGATAACGGGATCGCGGCCACGCCGGCCTCCTTCACCGCGCGCAGGCAGAAGTCGACATCTCCTTCGCGGATGCCGGAGGCTGAAAGGTCTACATTGAGGAAGTACGCACCCTGGCTTTGCAGCACCGCGAAACCTTCGGCCCGCAGCGCATCGGCCAGCCGGTCGCGCGAGCGGGTCAGACCGGCCGGCATCGCCTCGAACCAGTCGTCGCTGTTGCCAAGGCCCCAACTGACGGCGGCCTGCAGGTTCGGCGGCGTCGTGAAGGTCAGGAACTGATGCGCCTTGGCCAGCACATTGGTCAGCGCGGGCGCCGCGCACAGCCAGCCGACCTTCCAGCCGGTCAGGGCGAACAGCTTGCCGGCCGAACCGATCTTGACTGTCCGGTCGCGCATGCCCGGCAAGCCGATCAGGGGTGTGTGGGCGAGGCCGTCGAACACCACCTGCTCCCATACCTCGTCGCATACCGCCACCGTATCGAACCGCACACAGTATTCCGCCAGCAGCGCCAGATCCTCCGGCGGACAGACGCTGGCGGTCGGATTGAGGGGATTGTTCAGCACCACCAGCCGCGTGCGCGAGTTGAAAGCGGCTTCCAGGTCGGCCCGTGTGAACCGCCAGTGCGGCGGCGTCAGGCGAACGATCCTCGGTACACCCCCGGCGCGGCGGATCATCGGCAAATAGGCGTCATACGCCGGCGCGAACACCACCACCTCGTCGCCCGGCTCGATCAGCGCCAGCAAGCTGCAGGCGATCGCCTCGGTTGCCCCGGAGGTGACGGTGATCTCCTCGCGCCAGTTGAGGTCCAGCCCCTGGAACCGCGCATAATGTTTCCCCACAGCTTTGCGCAGCTCCGGTATTCCCGGCATCGGCGGATACTGGTTGTAGCCATCCAGCACCTCCGCGGCGGCCCGCTCGCGGATCGACCGCGGCCCCGGCTCATCGGGAAATCCCTGCCCAAGATTGATCGCCCCGAGCTCCCGCGCCAGCCCGCTCATCACTGTGAAAATGGTGGTCGGCATGGAGTCGTAGATCGGGTTGGGCATGATGATCTTCCACCCTCCTCTTTATGGGGAGGGACGAGCGTGGCTGGCTATGCGTCTTCCTTGATCTTGCGCTTGCGATAGGTCGGGTTGAGAACCTGTTTGCGCAGGCGGATCGACTTGGGGGTAACCTCGACCAGTTCGTCGGTGTCGATGTAGGCGATCGCCTGTTCCAGTGTCAGTCGTCGCGGCGGGGTCAGGCGAATGGCTTCGTCCTTGCCCGAGGCGCGGACGTTGGTCAGCTGCTTGGCCTTCATCGGATTGACGTCGAGATCGTCGGGGCGCGAATTCTCGCCGATGATCATGCCCTGATAGGTCTTTTCGCCGGCGCCGACGAACATGGTGCCTCGATCTTCCAGGTTCCACAAAGCGAACGAGGCGGTCTCGCCGTCGGAGTTGGAAATGAGGGTGCCGTTGCGGCGGCCCTCGATCGCGCCCTTGAATGGCTCATAGTGCGAGAACACCCGGTTCAGCACACCCGAGCCACGGGTGTCAGTCAGGAACTCGCCCTGATAGCCGATCAGGGATCGCGACGGGGCCTCGAAGGTGATCCGCGTCTTGCCAGTGCCGGACGGTCCCATGTCCTTCAGCTCGGCTTTCCGCGCCGAAAGCTTCTCGATGACGATGCCGCTGTAGTCCTCGTCGACGTCGATCACCACTTCCTCGATCGGCTCAAGTCGCGCGCCCGTTTCCGGATCGGACTGATAGACCACCCGCGGACGGCTGATGGACACTTCAAAGCCTTCACGCCGCATGCTTTCGATCAGCACGCCCAGCTGCAGTTCGCCTCGTCCGGACACCTCATACGCATCCTTCTCCGACGTTTCCGCGACCTTGATCGCCACATTGGCTTCCGCCTCGCGTAGCAGGCGCTCGCGAATAACACGGCTCTGCACCTTGTCGCCCTCGCGGCCCGCCAACGGACTGTCATTGACCGATACAGTAATGGCGATGGTCGGCGGGTCGATCGGCTGCGAGGGCAGTGCGCCCTCGGCGTCCATTGCCCCGATAGTGTCGGCGACGGTTGCCTTGGCCAAGCCGGCGATGGCGACGATGTCGCCGGCAAGCGCCTCCTCGATCGGCTGACGCTTGAGACCACGGAACGCCAGGATCTTGGTGATCCTACCGCGCTCGATCTCAACCCCTTCACGGGACAGCGCCCTGATCGGCATGCCGGGAACCAGCTTGCCGGATTCGACGCGGCCAGTGAGCAAGCGCCCCAGGAAGGGATCCGCCTCGATCAGCACCGCCAGCAGCTGCGCCGGTTTGTCAGCGCGCGTTTCGGCTTCCGGCGCGGGGACATGCTCGACGATCTTGTCGAACAGCGGGCCCAGGCCATCGCGCGGGTCGGCCATGTCATTGACCGCCCAACCCTGCTTGCCGCTGGCGTAAAGATGCGGGAAATCCAGTTGCTCGTCGTTGGCGCCGATCGCGGCGAACAGATCAAAGGCGTCATTCAGCACCCGATCGGGATCGGCGTGCGTGCGGTCGACTTTGTTCAGAACAACGATCGGCTTCAGGCCGAGCTTCAGCGCCTTGCCGAGCACGAACTTGGTCTGCGGCATCACGCCTTCCTCGGCGTCGACCAGCAGAAGACATCCGTCGACCATGCCGAGGATCCGCTCGACCTCGCCGCCAAAGTCCGCGTGGCCCGGGGTGTCGATGATGTTGATGCGGGTTTCGCCCGCTGCGCCGTGCCAGAGCACCGAGGTCGCCTTGGCCAGGATGGTGATCCCGCGTTCGCGCTCCTGGTCATTGGAGTCCATCGCCCGCTCCTGGTGAGCCTCATTGGCTCGGAAGATGCCGGACTGCGCCAGCATCTGGTCGACCAGAGTTGTCTTGCCATGATCGACGTGCGCGATGATGGCGATATTGCGTAGGGACATGACGGGGAGCGGACTTTTCGCGGTGCAAAACGGGCTTCTAGGCGAAGACGGCGCCAAAAGCCACCCCAAGCAAGGCCCAAGGCCCCTATGAATTGCGCCGCACCATCACATTGACACTCTGGTGAATTTGTAACGGGTTGTTTCTAGAGGGCAAAATTTTGCGTTCTTCGAAATTTCGCGAATGCGAAGGCTTTTTCGCTTGATCGATTGTGCGCCGCAACGTAGATTAGGGACATGAGGCGTCGCTGACGTATCTGCCCTTCCTGGGCGTTTCCTCCCTAATAAACTGGCCGCGCCCTTCTTGAGGCGCGGCCTTTTTTTGCGCTAGATTTTCGCCCAGTCGACGCCGGACAAGACTTTGAACAATCGCTCGAGATCCGCGCGCAATCGCTCAAAACCACCATTCACTGATACCCTCGCCTCATCCATATAGAGGGCGCGATTCACCTCGATCTGAAGAGCATGCACTTTCTGGCCCGGCCGGCCGTAGTGTTCAGTCGTGTAGCCGCCAGCATAAGGGCTGTTGCGGATCAAGCGATAGCCCATGCCCTTCAGCGTCTTCTCGACCAGCGCCGACACCGCCGGCGCACATGAGGAACCGTATCGATCGCCGAGCACAATGTCGCAGCCGCCCTGCGCGGCCGCGGCAGGCATCGAATGCCAGTCGATCAGCACCGCGAGGCCGTGCACCTCCCGCGCCTCCCTGACCAGCATGGCAAGTGTGTCGTGATAGGGCAGATGCACGCCCTCAACCCGCGCACGCGCCTCGGCGAAGCAAAGCTTTCGGGCATAAATCTCCTGGCCCTCGCGCACCACCCGGGCGATAGCGCCAAGACCCGCCGCCACTCGAGCCGATCGCCCCCGCGCGTAGGCAGGTAGCTCGTCCTCGAACATCGCCGGATCAAGTTCCCAGGCCTCACGGTTCACATCGAGAAACGCCCGCGCCATTCGCGCGGTGATCAGGCTGGCGCCATGGTCCGGCGCCGAGGCGATCAGCCAGTCGACATACGCATCCTCGGAAGCGCGGATCACTGCGGCGTCCAGCCGCGTGGCAGCCATCAGTTCAGGCGGATAGACTCGGCCAGAATGCGGCGATGCGAAGACCAGAGGAGACGCCTGCGCACCGTTCCGAGGCCGCGCCACCGCATATGGCAATAGCGCCTCTTGGTCGTCCCGCAACGTAACCGTAGGCTCCCACGCATTCATTCTCCCATATTCGGGAATGCGCGGTCCGGGTCAAACGCTTGCGCACGAACGGCGGCGCCGGTATATCCCCCGTCCCGGTCGCCAACAGCGACACAAGGCGGACGCGTAGCTCAGCGGGAGAGCACTACGTTGACATCGTAGGGGTCGCTGGTTCGATCCCAGCCGCGTCCACCA
>JANXTX010000429.1 GCA_025352165.1 Caulobacteraceae bacterium
TCATCAACAACAACCAGATCGCCGCATGACACGCTTCCAAAGCGACGATTTTTCCCCGGCCATGGCCGGGGAAAACAAACAACGAAGCGGACAGATCACGAGCTACAAATACCGGACATCTTTACGAGCTAGCGACACGCACATAATGTCAAGTTGAAAAATATGCGCGCCGCACATAATCTCGGCCGGGTGATCGATCGTACCGCCAATCTGCTGGGCGTCGTCGGGCTTGCGATCGCTGATCGCATTGCGGACGCCGCGCGTGACATCCTCAGCCACTCCGGTGAGACGCCTGCCGCGGTGGTGGTCATCGGCTATGGTCTCGGCCCCTCCAACGATCAGCTTCGACGCATACTTGGCCTGTCGCACCCCGGGGCGGTGCGGCTGGTCGATCGCTTGGTTGCCGATGGTCTGGTCGAGCGCCGCAAGGGACACGACAAGCGGGCTGTCGCGCTCTATCTCACCGCATCGGGCGAATCCCTCCGCGAGGAACTGCTGAAGGGGCGTCTCGCCGTCATCCGGCCGCTATTGCTTCCGCTGACGGGGGCCGAGCAGGAAGCCCTGGCATCGCTCCTGCACAAGATTCTCTCGTCCATGCCCACTACAGACCTGCAGCGCTGCAACCTTTGCCGACTGTGCGATGATCGCGTTTGCACGGACTGCCCGATCCCGGCTGATTTCGGGGGCAAGCGAACCGAGATCTGAAGCGGATGAGTTCGTTGGGTCTCAAGAGCACTTCCATCGATGTAGCATCGAATGTGAGTCATCCCGGTTGCGGCGGATGTGGTGAGTGTCCCCATCCACGCCTCCCTCAACCCGCCGACCTCCGCCCGCTCGCTTCACGCGATCGCTACCCTCGGCGCCGATAGCAACACCGGCTGGCTCAACGCCCCCCCACTGGCGGTGCAAATCGGTCCTGCGGCGTTGCCTAGCCCGGCCATCGCGGCGACGAAGCCATGGGTAGGGAAGGGGCTGGACCCCGCCGAGGCCGAAGCCGGGTGTGATTTCTCAGGATCCAATACGAGAGTGCCGCCCTGGCCGTCGCTGACCGCAGTGAACGCCCAGCCGACGTAGTCGCCAATGAGGGTGATGCTAGCGGTGTGGCTTCCGTCGGTGACTGTCAGGACGCCTGACGTGGACGTGCCGCTGAAACTCACTTCGCCGGCGCTGACGAAGGCGATGTCGCGCAGGTCGAGCTGCGTCTTGCTTCGGGCTGCGAACCCGGAGACCTGGCCGGTGTAGGCCTGGGATTGGGCCAGGATCAGGACGGAGGCAGCGTCGGAGGGTTTGAAGGCGACGTCTTCGCTGAAGGCCGATGTGAACTGCAGCGTGCCTCCTGCAATCTCGCAGCCGCCGGCGCCGGTGACGTCGCCGTTCACGGTCATCGTCGCGGCATCGACCACCAGCTTGCCGCTGTTGGCGATAGGGCTGTCGATTGTAAGGGGCCGGCCGGAGTTGCTTTCAATCAGGCCCGCGTTGACGATTGTGGCGGCTCCAGTGTCGATCACCGCGGCGGCGCCGAGACCGCCGCCGAAGATGGTGCCCTTCCCCTGGTTGACGAGGCTCATGCCGCCGCCGCCGAGCACGCCGTTAACCACCAGCGAATTGTCGCGATTGGTGAGGACCGCCGATACGCCGGCCCCAGTTGCACCATTTGTCAGATACAAGGCTCCTCCACCGGCGAGGGTCGATTTCCGGGTCACCTGCAGTGGAGCGGCGCCGCGAAAATCGATCTGGCCAGCGTTGTCGAGCCTGGGGCCCAGCGTCACCGTCCCGGAGCCCGACACCTCGATCTGCCCGTTGGGTGCCGTGGTCAGGGCCTGTTGGCTGACGACACAGTTGGACAATTCTATCTTGGATCCGGAACCGGCGATGATTCGTCCGCCGGCTCCGGACACCGTCAGATTCTGGATCGTCAACATCGCGCCGCTCGAAAAAGAGCCGGTGCACTCGATCAGGCCGGCGTTGAACAACGTGCCGCTTCCCGAAGCGGGGCCGATGGTCATGCCCAGGCTGACCCCGCCAGCGTCGATGACACCGAAGGTTTCGTTGCGAAAGTTCAAGGCGCCGCCGGTGACCCCGATGGCTCCGACGCCGGATATCCGCAAGTCCTGGTTGGTCAGGGTGACGTTGGCGCCGGCGACCGCCATGATCTGATTGCTCCTGTAGGCGCCCAGGGTGAGGGTCCCGCCTCCTGTGAGGGTGGTGTCGGCGGCGACGATCAGGCGCGTGGGGTCGCCGATCCCGTCGAGGCTGATCAGGCCGGCGTCGTTGACCACGCCACCCACCGCCAGGCTTGCACCGTCGCCGATCGAGATCGTTCCTGCATTCGCGCCCGCGCCGGTTCCGGCCGTGCAGGTGAACGTCCCGCCAGTGATGGAAAGTGTGGCGTTGGCGGCAAGCTGGACCGAGTTCACCGTCTGCCGCGATGTCGCGGCGACAATGAAACGCGCACCGCTAGCGTCCAGGATCGCGTCGTCGCCCGCGCCGGGCCTGACGCCGGCGCTCCAGTCGGCCGAGTTGACGAACTTGCCATCGACGGCGCTGGTCCAATGGATGCTGGTCATCAGGGCGGACTCCATGGGCGCGGCGGGTGTGGCGCGCGCAATATCGGCGAAGGAGGCGTTCGTCTTTGCCGGTTGTCAATCGCACCGTAATCGCAACGGGGTCACCGCAATCGCCATTTCCCGCTTCAGGCGCCGGCGCCGCGCCAACCCTGCCGCAAGGATGAAGCCAGCGCCCGACCGGCACAAGTCCCGGTTGGTCAGATGCTCATTTCAGCCTGCCGCGGGTATCGGCGCCAACACAACGTCGTCTCCACCTCGGCGAGGCTAGGTCGCGGCGACTGTCTCGAATCTGGCGGAAGGACCTTTAAACTCCGACGCGCTCAGAGGATGGTCCGGTGGACTCGCACATTGCCAACAGGGCGAGTGGTGCGCTTCAGGGGACTGGCCATGACGCAGACGCAGAACGACGCTTGTTTGCGAACCGATCCGATTCCGAGCCGTGACGGCGCCGAATCGTCGCGGGGAGCACCTTGGACGCCGAGACGTCTCCTACTGTTTGGCGCGGCGACCCTCGCTGCTCTGGTCGCCGCTTGCGGCTACAGCGGGCCCGGACACGCTGCACCAAAAGAGACGGTGCTGTTTTCGTTCAGGGGTATGAAGGGTTACTCGCCGGCAGCGGGCCTGCTCGCCGATGGCGCCGGAAATCTTTACGGTACGACCGTATCGGGTGGGAGACGCGACGTCGGCGAGGTGTTCGAGTTGAGCCCGCCACTGACAGGGGAGAAAGCCTGGACCGAGAGGGTGCTCTTTTCTTTCAACAGAACAGATGGTTCCTTTCCGTGGGCGGGTCTGATTGCGGATGGCGCAGGCAACCTTTACGGGACGACCGCGACCGGCGGTCTGAGCAACTACGGCCTGGTGTTCAGACTGAGCCCGCCGGCGGCGGGCAAGACGGCGTGGACCGAGAAGGTCCTCTTCTCCTTCAACGGGACCGATGGCGCCCAACCGCTTGCAGGCCTGATCATGGATGGCGGGGGTATTATCTACGGGACGACCGAGGCTGGCGGGCCAACTTCGGGCGTGGTGTTCAAACTAAGCCCACCGGTATCGGGGCAGACGGTGTGGACGGAGACGGTTCTCCAATCCTTCGGCGGCCTTCCGGGCTCCAATCCTTCTGCTGGCCTGATCGCGGATGGGGCAGGCAATCTCTACGGGACCACTTATGTCGGTGGGTCGATCAATAATGACGGAGCGGTGTTCAAATTGAGCCCACCGACCGCCGGTGGGACGGCGTGGGTCGAGAAAGTACTCTACCACTTCAGCGGGACCGATGGCGCCCTGCCGCCTGCGGGCCTGATTGCGGACGCTGCGGGCAATCTCTTCGGCACGACGTCTGGTGGCGGGCTGGGTAATGACGGCGTGGTATTCGAACTGAGTCCGCCGACGGCAGGCGAGACCGCATGGTCAGAGTCGGTGCTATTGTATTTCGAGGGGACCAATGGCGCCCAACCGCGCGCGGGCCTCATCATGGATGGCGCGGGCGACCTTTACGGGACGACCCAGGCAGGCGGAGCGAACGGCTACGGCGAGGTGTTCGAGCTGAAGCCGCCAGCGGCGGGCAAGGCCGCCTGGACCGAGAAGGTGCTCCATTCCTTCAACGGAGCCAAGGGAGCCAATCCCTATGCGGGTCTGATCGCGGATGGCGCGGGCAATCTCTATGGGACGACCGAGAGTGGCGGGGCGCTTGAAGGAGGCCTTGTGTTCAAGATTACACCCTGACGCTCGTGATATTTGTCGGCAGGTTACGTATTGCACCCAAATGAGATGCTGAAATGTCCGTCGACATGGAATTGGTTCACGGCAGCGGCAACGGTTTCGGCGATCTTGGTCGCGCCAATGCGGATCGGCATTAGCTGCGTGCGCTTCTGGCGGCCCAGATCGTTGGCGTGCTGAACGCGCGCAGGCTGCCCAGACGAAAATAGGAGGACACTTTCCTATCTCGACCAACCAAACAGTACTCGTTTCAATTACATATAGTGTCCCAAGATATAACCGTTGAGGATATTGTCGTTCTCGTCCTGGATTTTGTTGTAGATCTGCGCGACCCAGTCCGGCGCCGGAGGAGCGGTTGTTGCGTCTGCTGGAGCCACCGGAGCCGCGAGCTGAGGCGGCGTTATCTGCCCCTGTCGTCCCAGCCCGTGATGTCCTCCGCCCGCGATCGCCATCCCTGCGACCAGGGTGATCACCGTAAACAGGGCGCCCCGACCAATCAGCTTTGCGATCCTGAACCCGCCGCCGGTATCAGACATGCCATTTCCCGCTTCAGGCGCCGGCGCCGCGCAAACCCTCCCGCAAGGATGAAGCCAGCGCCCGGCCGGTCAGATGCTCATTTCAACCAGCCGCGGTTATCGGTGACACGGCGCAGTCCGCAATGTCGTCTCCAGGACGGCGAGGCCAGATCGACGCGAATGTCTCGAATCTGGGGAAAAGGGGGAAAAGGGGAAAAGGGGACACAATGTGTGCTGCAGAGACACAAGGAGAAGAAGAATGTCGTAGAAAATCAGTGTCGTACAGCTGCGGAGATGATGAGGGACGGCCCCTCGGGATCGGCTTTCAGGAGCAG
>JANXTX010000003.1 GCA_025352165.1 Caulobacteraceae bacterium
CCGCGAATCCGCTCCCATTGGTCGTCGCGAAGGGCAAATCGCTTCGGTGGCGTCATCAGGGTCAGCTCCAAAATCGCTGACACCCCATGAATCGAGATTTGCTGGCCGAGGGAATCCCTTAAATGACGACAGGCCCTAGACCCGATAGTCCGAGATCTGCACCTCCGCCCCGTAGTCCGCGAAATCCCCGTCGGCCCGTTTCTGGCGGAACTCGCCCCAGGATATCGGACGGTACCGGGCCCGCCGACCGGCGCCGGTCAGGCTTTCCAGCGGCGCGACCATGGCCTCGTAGGCGGGGTTGCAGAAGTGCGGCAGGCTGATTCGCGCGACCGTCTCCATCGCCAGCACCCGGTGCACCGGCGCGGCATAAAGGTCATTGGACCAGACCTGGACCATGTCGCCGATGTTGATCACCATGGCCCCCGGCGTCGGCGTCACGGTTCGCCAGTCGCCGCCGCCTGAGCCATCATCCCGCCAGACCTGCAGCCCGCTGACCCCATCCTGCTTCAGCACCGTCACGGCGCCGGCGTCGGTGTGATGGTGGATGCCCAGGTCCGCGCCCGCCGCCGCGTCCGTGGCTGCCTCGCCCAGCGGGTCCTCGACCGGATAGTGGTTCAGCCGCAGGAAGCTGGTCGAGGCCGGCCTGAACGACGCGCTCAGCCGGTCGGCATCCGCGCCCAGGCCCACGCACACCATTCCCAGCAGCCGCAGGGCCAGGGCCTCGCACGCCTCCCTGAATTCCCCCATCGTCGCGCGGAACCAGGCATCGTCGGCCGGCCAGGGCGTGCGCGCCGCCCATAGCTCGGTCTCGCCGGCGGCGCCCGCTATGTCGGGCCCGATGTCGAAGATCTCCTTCTTGTCGCGCAGGTTCTTGGTCAGCTCGCGGTCGTAGTATCCCCAAGGATTCCGGGCGGATCGCGACAGCGCCCGCTTGGCCGTCGCCGGCCTGGCAAAGAACCAGCGGGCCTGCGCATCCGCCGCGGCCATCAGCGCCGGATCGACGCCATGTCCGACGATCTGGAAGAACCCCCATTCCTCACAGGCCCGCGCGATGTCCCGCGTCGCGACGTCTTCGCCGGCCGTCAGGTCGATCAACGGCGCCTCGAGCATTGAACCGCCCTTGGCCGCGGGCATTTCAGCTTGCCCCATGCGCAACTCCTCCAGGTATGCTAGGATCGACGCACCGCAATTGCGGCAACATCGGGGGTATCCTGCCATGTCGAAGTCCGTTGATAACCTATCACGCGGGGCTTTAGGCGCGGTATGCGCGTTGGCGATCGTGGCAGGCGGCTCCGTCCCGGCTTTCGCCACCTCCAGCGTGCCGCTACCCAATTCGATGGCGGCGCTCGGCGATTCGATCACCGAGGCCTCGACCACCTGCCAGGCGCTGGTTCTTTGCCCCGCCGAGTCCTGGTCCACGGGAACCGATCCGGCCGTGAACAGCCAGTACCTGCGGATTCTCAAGCTCAATCCAAAGATTTCCGGCGCCAACACCAATCTCGCGGTGCCCGGCGCGAAGGTCGACGCCCTGACCGCCCAGGCTGCCGCCGCCGTGGCCGCGCAGGTCGACTATGTCACCATCCTGATCGGCGCCAACGACGCCTGCACGAGCACGCAGGCCGGCATGACCCCGGTTACCACCTTCCACGATGATTTCGCCCAGGCGATGACAGTGCTGGAGACCGGCCTGCCCAATGCCCACATCTTTGTCGCCAGCATCCCGGATCTCTATCGCCTGTGGCAGCTGGAAAGTCCGAACCGGGCAGCGCGAACCGTCTGGGCGGCGTTTGGCGTCTGCCAGTCGATGCTCGCCAACCCGCTGTCGATGAAGAAGGCCGCCGCCGCCCGCCGCCAGGCCGTCCTGCAACGCGAGATCGACTACAATACCCAGTTGCAGCAGGAATGCGCGCTGTACGCCAACTGCGTCTTTGACAACAACGCCGTCTTCAACCGCCGATTCTCGGCCGCCGACATCGGCACGATCGACTACTTCCACCCCAGCATCCCGGGCCAGGCCGCCATCGCCAAGGGAACCTGGAACCACGGCTTCGGCTGGTAAGATCTTTCCGCCCACATTCATGGCTAACGGATTCACGCATCACGGCGATCATCTACAATTCACTTCTCCCGTCTGGGAGAAGGCGAACGGCCCGCGCCTCTTGGCGTGGGAAGATGAGGGTCTTTCTTGCGACGCTACAGGCCCTCACCCTCCCAATCGCTCCCACCTACGCGAAGCAAGAGCTTCGCTTCGGCGGGCAAGCCGCGATCGGGCCCCTCCCTCTCCCAAACGGGCGAGG
>JANXTX010000037.1 GCA_025352165.1 Caulobacteraceae bacterium
GGCTGGAGGATGTGAAGCTTGTGCTCTGCGGCGCGGGCGCGGCGGGCATCGCCACCCTCGAACTGGTCAAGGCCATGGGTGTACGTTCAGAGAACTGCATCGCGGTCGACAACACCGGCGTGATCTATCGCGGTCGCGAAAAGGGGATGAACCAGTGGAAATCCGCCCACGCCGTCGAAACCGACGCCCGCACCCTGGCTGACGCCATGCACGGCGCGGACGTTTTCGTGGGTGTTTCGGCCAAGGGTGCGGTCACTCAGGAGATGGTCCGAACGATGGCCGGCCGGCCGATCATTTTCGCGATGGCCAATCCGGACCCGGAAATCACGCCTGAAGACGTCTACGCCGTTCGCCCGGACGCGATCGTCGCAACTGGCCGATCAGATTATCCGAACCAGGTCAATAACGTACTCGGTTTTCCTTACATCTTCCGCGGCGCGCTCGACGTGCGGGCCCGCCGGGTCAATCTGGAAATGAAGATCGCCTGCGCCAGGGCGCTGGCCGCGCTGGCCCGCGAGGATGTGCCAGATGAGGTCGCGGCCGCCTACCAGGGGCAGCAGCTGAAGTTCGGGCCGCAATACATAATTCCGACGCCATTCGATCCACGGCTGATTCATTACATCCCGCCACTGGTCGCCCAGGCGGCGATGGATACCGGCGTCGCGAGGCGTCCGATCCTGGACATGGACGCCTATCGACACAGCCTGGCGCGGCGGGTCGATCCGACCGCCGGCCTGCTGCAGAAGATTTCGATGGCGGTGCAGTCCGGACCGGAAAAACGCATCGTCTTTGCCGAGGGCGAGGAGCCCAGCGTGATCCGCGCCGCGCATGCATTCCAGAGCCAGGGCCTGGGCAAGGCAGTGCTGCTGGGGCGGGAAGATCTGGTCGAGGAGAACATGCGCCTGTCCGGGCTCGATCCGGCTGAAGCAAGGCTGGAGATCATCAATGCGCGGTTGTCGGCGCAGGCGCCCGAGTACATCGACGCGCTTTATGCCCGTTTGCAGCGTCACGGGTACCTCAAGCGCGACGTGCAGCGCCTGGTCCATCAGGATCGCAATACGTTTGGCGCCTCGATGGTGGCGTTCGGCCATGCGGATGGCATGGTGACCGGCGTCACCCGCAACTTCGATCAGGTCCTCAGCGAGGTGAAGCGCGTCATCGACCCGGGGCCTGGCGGGCGCATAATCGGCATGTCGATCGTCCTCGCGAAGGGCCGCACGCTTTTCATCGCCGATACCAACGTCACGGAGATGCCCGGCGCCAATGATCTCATGGAGATCGCCTGCGAAGCGGCGCGCACCGTCAGGAACCTCGGTTTCACCCCCAGGGTCGCGTTCATGTCGTACTCGGCTTTTGGCAACCCCATGGGCGAGCGGTCCGAAAAGGTGCGCGCGGCGGTCGCGATGCTCGACGCCAGGACCGACATCGACTTCGAATACGAAGGCGAAATGCCGCCCGAACTGGCGCTCGAACCGGCCTCGCGGGAGAACTATCCCTTCATGCGGCTGACCGACGAAGCCAACGTTCTGATCATGCCCGCGATCCACTCGGCTTCGATCGCGACCAAGCTGCTGCAGTCGCTGGGCGAGGCCACAGTGATCGGTCCGATCCTGGTTGGCCTCTCCAAGCCCGTGCAGATTTGTCCGCTGTCGGCATCCGTGTCAAAGATACTGATGATGGCGCAGATGGCCGCCTATGAACGCCCCCTTGCCGAGATGACCGAAGCTTCGACCGCCTCCGTCTCATGAAAGTGACGACGCCCCCGAACTGAATCCAGCAGGCCCTCCCCGGACACGGCCAAGGCTGGACGTGTCCCCACCACTTCGCAATGGGAGAGCCTCATGCCGTCGCTCGACAACGGCGCTATTGGAATAGACTTCGGCACAACCAACACCGTCATCTCCGCGATCGGTGATGACGGGGCCGCGCATCTGATCTCTTTCCCGACTGATGGTGGAGATATCGTCGCATTCCGCTCGGCGCTGAGTTTCCACGCGCCGCCCGAGGATCCGAACGGCCGCGTCGTCGAGGCTGGCCCCTGGGCGATCGAGGCCTATGTCGAGGAGCCGCTGGAGACTCGGTTCATCCAGTCGTTCAAGAGCTACGCCGCCAGTCCGCTGTTTCAGGACACGCGAATTCTTGGCCGCCGCTATTGTTTCGAGGATCTGCTTTCGACCTTCCTGCTGCGTCTGAGAGCTCATGCGGGCGGCGGCCTGGAAAGGCTTCCGACGACGGCGATCGTCGGTAGGCCGGTGAACTTCGCCGGCGCAAGGCCGGACCCCATACTGGCAATGGAGCGCTACCAGACCGCCTTCACCCGACTAGGCTTCAGCGATGTCCGCTATGTCCACGAGCCGGTGGCGGCGGCCTTCTTCTTCGCCCGAAGGCTGAAGGGCGAGGCGACCGTTCTGGTCGGTGACTTCGGAGGTGGAACCAGTGATTTCTCGATCGTGCGCTTTCGCCATTATGGCGGGCAACTGCAATCCACGCCGCTGGCAAATGCGGGCGTGGGCGTGGCGGGCGACGCCTTCGACTATCGGATCATCGATCATCTAGTGTCGCCGGAGCTTGGACGGGGTTCCAGCTACAAGGCGTTCGACAATGTGCTGCCCATCCCCAACCGCTACTACACAGCCTTCGCGCGGTGGGAACAGCTGGCCTTGCTGCGCGCGTCCCGCGACATGCGCGACATCCGCGGTCTGCTGCGCACGGCGCTGGAGCCGCGGAAGATCGCCCGTCTGGTGGAGATCCTCGACGATAACCACGGCTACCGGCTCTACCAGTCGGTCTCGCGTCTGAAGGAGACGCTTTCGGAAAGTCCTTCGGCGATGTTCACCTTCGAAGCGGGCAGCGTGCATATCGAAAAGTCCGTCGAGCGCGCTGAATTCGAGTCCTGGATAACCCCGGAACTGACCGCGATCGAGAAAGCCGTGGACGAGGCATTGGGTCGCGCGAGCCTGGCCCCCGAGGCAATCGATCGTGTCTTCCTGACCGGCGGCTCCTCGTTCGTACCCGCGGTGCGTCGCCTGTTCGCGAGGCGGTTTGGAGAGGTAAAGCTGGAAAGCGGCGCAGAGCTGGTCTCCATCGCCACTGGCCTCGCCTACCTGGGCCTCGAGCCGGACCTTGAAGCCTGGAGCGAGCGGGCGCCGTAAGCAGGCTCAGGTTTCGCTAGATTCGATCCCGGCCAGCTCCGACTCGATCTCGTCGAGCGTTCCTTTCAACTCCTCGATCAATCGAGGAAACTGCGGCGTCCAATCACCGCCTTTGACCGGCCCGGCCTCGAGGATTTCGATCTGTCGTTGAAGCTTCTCGCTCGCCTGTATCAGTTCATCGCGCCGGGTCGGCGCGGGCAGCGGTCCTTCGGGGCGATCGCCATGGACGATCCAGTTCAGAAATTCCCTAAGCGCCCCCATCGCCGCGCCCGCTCCTTGCTGTTTTTCCCGTTGACGCTCAGCCCTCAAGCCTGAACGCGTCTCCATCCCGCTTCACTCGACCGCCGGTTGGGGCGGCGAAGTGCGTGCCGATGAACAGGATCGGCTGATCGGCCACCTCTTCCAACAGCGAGCGGCGCGTCGTCACCGAACCCACCGGATCGGAGTCGAACGGCGGCGACCAGTGCGGGTGGGCCATCTGGCAGGGGTGATGGATGGCGTCCCCGCTGATCACCGCGATCTCGCCGCCGGAATCGATCACCACGCTGACGTGTCCGGGAGTGTGGCCGGGTGTCGGCTTGAGTCGGACCTCGGCGGACAGGCGGTGGTTCATCTCGACAAGATCGACAAGGCCAGCGTCGAAGATCGGTTTGACCGAATCCGAAAGGATCGTCTGTGCCTCCTCATCGCCCTCGGCGCTCCAGTGCGCATATTCCCGGCGGCCGATCAGGTAGCGCGCATTGGGGAAGGTCGGGACCCAGCGGTCCCCCTCAAGCATCGTGTTCCAGCCGACATGATCGACATGCAAATGGGTGCAGATCACCGTGTCGACGCTTTCGCGCGCCCAGCCGGCGTCGGTCAGCTGTTGCAGGAAGCCGGTGGAGAGCGGTTGCCTGCCGGTGATGCTACGGGGCCGGTCGTTGCCGATGCAGGTGTCGACCACCAGTCGCAGGCCCGGCGCCTCGACCAGCAGCGCATGGATCGATAGCCGCAAATGGCCTTCCTCGGTGACGTAGTGGGGGTAGAGCCAGGGGGTCTCTTTCAGCGTTTCGGGCCGCGCTTCAGCCAGGAACGGGTGACGCTCGTCGTAGGGGACCGGCAATTCGATCTCCACGATGCGCTTGATGGTTACATCGCCGATTTTCCAGCTGAGCATGGGCTTCCTCACATTTTCAAGTTTGAGAATTCTTAGGACACGATACGTGTCACGTCATCCTCCGTCCGACCGTGCTTTCCGACTCGCCACGAGAGCGTCTTCCAGGCGGGCCGTCGCCGAGCCGCGCTTCAGGGGTTGCGGTTGATCGGGGTGGGGCGCCCAGGCGGTCAGCGCAATGATCTCGAAGGTTGCCGGAATACGGCCGTCAGGCGCCGCGAACCGTTCGATGTATATCTCGCTTGCCCGCGCCAGTCGGCCGCGCGTCAACGGCGCCCGCGACCGCTCGAACAGCGCGTTGGTTTCGCCCATCTTTCGCAAGTCGGCCAGCAGTCTCAGGGGATGTGAATAGCGCACGGTCACCCGGTCGACGTCGACCACGGGCAATGCGAACCCCGCGCGTCGCAAAAGATCTCCGGCGTCCGCTGGATCGATGAAAGGCGAAACCCGGGGCCCGGCGCCGCCGGACTGTTCCAGATCGGCCTCTGTCAGCACCTGCCGCAGTTCGCTCAGCGTTCCGCCTCCGAGCATGGCTCCCAGGAACAGTCCGTCCGGCTTCAACGCCCGGCGGACCTGCACCAGAGAGCCCACCAGGTCGTTCACCCAGTGCAGCGCCAGCGTCGAGACAATCAGGTCGGCCGAAGACTCGGCGAACGGGAGCCGTTCCTCGTCGACGACCAGCTTCGGGCCTCTTCGTGCGGCCAACAACCGTTCGCAAAGATCGCATTCAATAAGTGTGCCGATTCTTTGGGCCGTCGGACTGGCCGCGATGGCGCTTGCCAGTACGCCGGTACGGGCGCCGAGTTCGATCGCCGTGTCGAACCGGCGATTGATCGCTCCCAGCCGATCAAGTAGGTCCTCGCTGGCCCTTTCCTTCAGAAAGCTCGCCTCCGCATAGCTTGCCGACGCCCGCGACAGGCGTAGTCGGTGCAATGCGCGATCGAAGGGGGGAGAGGGGGCGGTCATGGTTCGACAGCAGGCCTACTGCAAGCGGCCAGGACGTGCAAAGCTGCGTGGCGACAAGGGCGGGTGAACATCTGATGGCAATGCATGGGTCAACAGGTATCCGCCTGCGCGGCGCCGCCGTTCGACTGCTCGACCTGATACTTCCGCCCAGACCCCTCGATGAAGCCGCCGGGTCCGTTCAGTCGGTCGGCCTGACCGCGAAGGCGTGGTCGAGAATTGCCTTTATCGAAGCGCCGTTCTGCGATGGATGCGGCTGTCCGTTCGACTTCGATCATGGCGTCGGCGTGCTGTGTCCCGCCTGTCATGCGCGGCGCCCAGCCTTCGACCGCGGGCGCGCGGCGTGCGTCTACGACGACGCATCGCGCGATCTGATCCTCAAGCTCAAGCATGCCGACAGGACCGACCTCGCCGGCCTGTTCGCCCGCTGGATCGGACGGTCGGCATCAGATGTGCTCCAAGGGGCGGACGGCGTGATCCCGGTTCCATTGCATCGCATGCGTATGCTGGGGCGGCGTTATAATCAGGCTGCGGAGATCGCGCGCCGAATCTCGGCCAATACCGGAGTCGCCTACTATCCGGATGCCCTTGTGCGGCGGCGCGCGACCCGCAGCCAGGGTGGGCAGTCGGCGTCTGGCCGTCGCAGGAATGTCTCAGGGGCGATCATGGCCGCGACGTCCTGGCGCAGCCGGATCGAGGGGAGACGCCTCGTCGTTGTCGACGATGTGCTGACGACCGGCGCGACGCTCGATGCCTGCGCTCGCGCCCTGAAGACCGCGGGCGCGGCTCAGGTGGATATCGCCGTCATCGCCCGGGTGAAAGAGTTGGCCGGGCGCGCTATATGACAGTTCCGATTCAAGCATGACCTGTCAGAAAGCCGCTCAGTCCCATGGCCGAAGTCACAATCTATACCCGCCCGTTCTGCGGATTTTGTTCTCGCGCAATGAGCCTGTTGGGAACCAAGGGGGCTCAGGTGAACGAGATCGAGGCGGGTTTCGATCCGAAGCGGCGGGATGAAATGATGGCGCGTTCGGGACGGACCACGTTTCCACAGATATTCATTGGCGATCATCACATCGGCGGATGTGACGATCTGGTCGAACTTGATCGGCGTGGCGAACTCGACGGTCTTCTGAGCGCATAATGCTGGAGATTGCGCTCTTACAGTTGCGGACGCCTGCTTCGCAGGGCTCGGCCTTGCAGCAGGCTGAGCCCCTGATCCGTGAGGCGGCGGCAAGCGGCGCCTCCCTGATTGTAACCCCCGAGGGCAGCAATCTTTTGCAACGAAACCGGGGTCGTCTGTACGAGGTTCTCGCCTCAATGGAGGAGGACGAGGCGGTGCTGGGTTTGCAAGCCCTTGCCTCGGAACTTGGCGTCTGGCTGCTGATCGGGTCGGCGATGGTTCTGCGATCTGACGGCAAAGCAGCGAACCGTTCGATCCTGGTGGATCCGCGGGGCCGGATAGTGGCGACCTACGATAAGCTGCACATGTTTGACGTGGACCTGCCCACTGGCGAGCGCCACCGCGAATCTTCGGTCTATGAGCCGGGCGATCGCGCCGTCGTCGCGCAGGCGAGTGGCGCGTCGCTGGGTTTGACCATCTGCTACGACCTTCGTTTCCCGGCGCTTCACCGGGCGCTTGCCAGAAGCGGCGCGGGTATCCTCACCGTGCCGGCCGCCTTCACCCGGCCGACCGGTGAAGCCCACTGGGAAGTTCTGCTTCGTGCCCGGGCGATTGAGACGGGATCGTTCGTGCTTGCGGCGGCACAGGGGGGCCTTCACGAGGATGGCCGTCAGACCTGGGGACATTCAATGGTCGTCGGGCCCTGGGGTGAGGTCCTGGCCCTGGCGGATCATGACGATCCCTGCGTATTGCGCGTTTCGATCGATCTGGCGGAGGTAGGCAAGGCGCGCTCGGCCATCCCCGCTCTCGAAAACGCGAGGGCGTTCGTCGGCCCATGATCAGGTATGCACTTGTTTGCGACTTCGATCACGAATTCGAGGGTTGGTTCGGCGCCTCGGCGGACTTCGACGAGCAGGCGGCGCGCGGCTTGCTGTCCTGCCCGTATTGCGCGTCGCAGTCGGTCAAGAAACAGATCATGGCGCCCGCCGTCTCGGGGACGCGGAAGCAGGCCGGTGGAGACGTACCGGTCCATGTCAGGGCGGCGATAAGTGAAGCGATGGGTCAGGTCCGACGCCACGTCGAAGACAACTTCGACTATGTCGGCAGTAGCTTCGCCTCGGAAGCGCGGCGCATTCATGAGGGTGTTGCCGAAGAGCGTGGGATTTATGGCGAGGCGTCGCCCAGCGAGGTCAAGGCGCTGGTCGCGGACGGCGTTCCGGTTGCCCCGCTGCCGCCTGCCGCGCCAAAGAAGACGCGGCTGAATTGACGTGAACTTGCGGGGAGTCCGCAAAGCCTGCGAACTCCCCGCACGATTCATTTATTTGAACGTGTACAGCAGTGAAACCCCGAAGTTGTTTTCCGAATTCGAGCGCGAATAATCCAGCGCGGAATTGCTGGGGAACGTAAAGCTCGTGTCCTGGTGAAACGTGTGTGTATAATTAACCGATCCGACCAGCCTATTGGGGATAAAGTGATAGTTTAGGCCGGTTTTGATAGCCTCGTAGTCGCCGAGATTTTCAGTGTGTTGAATGCCGCTCAGGCCATTGACCGCAACGGGGCTGCCATTGAAATTGTAGGATCCAGCCAGGTCGAATGCCAGTCGCGGAGTGAGACGCGTCTGTGTCTGAATTCCGACCGATGGAACCCAGAATGCCGCGACCGAGTTCGAGGTTCCCGTGATGGGAATCAATTGATTTATGCGGCCATTGTAGGTCGCTGTGACGCTACCGCGAATTGTAAACGCTTTTGTCTGGTGTCCAATCGCCAGACCGAAGTCGGCCTGCGGTCCCCCACGGGCGATGCTGCCATCTTCACCGGCCCCCGCCGGATGAGCGCTGAAGGCGTCGGGTGAGTAGTGGCCGATGAGATCAAGGCTGGCCGGATTGTTGCGTTGATCGAGCAGGCGATAGGTCACGCCTATGGTCGGATCGGCCCATCCGCTGAGGCTGTTGTTCGAAACGCCTGCTGAAGTTGTCGTTCGGGTGGCGCCGGAGAATCCATAGGCTTCGCTGACGCTGATCGTCAGATCATCGGTGACGCCATAGGCAAAGGACTGGCGAAGTGTGTTCAGATGCCGGGTGGAATTCGCGAGGCTGGCTCCGCTCGAATCTGAGTAGCTCGCCGTATTGTGGCTATAGCCATACGACGACTCGCCCAGGAATTCGCCTTTGAGGGGCAGATAGGTTGGATCGCTTAGGATGCGGTCACTGGTCGGCGTCATATCCAGTGATTGAGCGCTCAGCGGGCCTGCGAGTAAGGCTGCAAACGATACGCCAATAAAAAATCGCGCTAACATGACTAGTCACTCCTGTGCTTCGTGGGAGGAGGACGGATGGCGCACGTATGTGCCGCTACGATGTCAGACGGGTCACGATCTCGACATATTCACGGGATTGTCGATAGGGAGGGCCTGCTCGGAGCGCTATGCCATTGAGGTGTGGCCCAACTGCAACGCGTCGTGGCCCTTCCCCGACCTGGCCCCGACATGGACCGCCATGAAATAATTCACCGACGCATCCGAGGACGTCGACCATCGTCCGCGCAGCGGGTCGAACGACATACCGGTCGGGCCGTCGATGCTTACGGACTCCGATGAGAGATGCTGGCGGACCTCGTCCGGTGTAACGAACTTCTTCCAGTCATGTGTGCCGGCGGGCACCCAGCGCAGAAGGTGCTCGGCGGCGAGTTTGCCGAGGGCGAGAGACTTGAGCGTCCGGTTGAGTGTGGCGAACACCATCAGTCCGCCCGGAGCGACAAGTCGGACGCTGTCGCGAAGGAAAGCGCCCGGATCCACGACGTGCTCCACCACC
Source organism: Caulobacteraceae bacterium (assembly GCA_025352165.1). Taxonomy (GTDB): domain Bacteria; phylum Pseudomonadota; class Alphaproteobacteria; order Caulobacterales; family Caulobacteraceae; genus Acaudatibacter. The sequence continues at coordinate 9,202 of JANXTX010000037.1, forward strand.
TCCATGTTCACGACAAGATCGGCGGGCGGGTGGTTGGCCTGTATCAGTGCCTCGACGGTCGCGGCGCGATAGTCGATCTTGAGACCCTGCTCATCGGCATGCGTCCGCGCCACTGAAATGTTGGTCTCCGATGCATCAACGCCGGTCACCTCGAATCCCAGGCGCGCCAATGGTTCGCAGATCAGGCCGCCACCGCAGCCGATATCCAGCATGCGCAATCCTGAGAACGGTGTCCGGACCGCGCCAGACCTATTGAAGCGCGCCAGCGCCTGATCGCGAATGTAGGCAAGTCGCGTGGGATTGATGGCGTGCAGGGGAGCAAACTTGCCGTTCGGGTCCCACCACTCGGCGGCGATTACGGAAAAACGCGCCACGTCGGCGGCGTCGATGCTGCTGTCTGGCGGAATGGTCGCGGGCATACACGTAGCCTAGCCGCAACTGCCGTGCTTGTCCCGTGTGGATCACATCGCTAGAACGCCCGCTCCGCGCGCGGGAGGATCTAGGACCTTTGTCTCGGTTGGTAATGAAATTCGGCGGCACTTCGGTCGCTGACCTGGAGCGCATACGGCGCGTCGCCAGGCTAGTCGCCGCCGAGGTCGCGGACGGGCGCAAGGTCGCCGTGGTCGTTTCGGCCATGGCGGGCAAGACCAATGAGCTGGTGGCCTGGACGGACGGCGCCGGCGAGGCGTCACAGGGCCTTTCGTCGTCCGATGATGAATACGACACGGTCGTCGCATCCGGCGAACAGGTCACCGCCGGGCTGTTGGCCATGACCCTGCGAAATATCGGTGTGTCGGCTCGCTCCTGGCTGGGCTGGCAGATTCCCATCCTCACCGACGAGGCGCATGGCCGGGCGAGGATCGAGGAGATTCCGCCGGAAAACCTTATCGGCGCCATGGACCGGGGCGAGGTCGCGGTGATCGCCGGGTTTCAGGGTGTGACCAAGGGCGGGCGGATGACGACGCTCGGGCGGGGCGGTTCGGACACCACCGCCGTGGCCATTGCCGCCGCCATCAAGGCGGATCGTTGCGATATCTATACCGACGTGGACGGAGTCTACACCACCGATCCCCGGATCGAGGCCAAGGCGCGGCGGCTCGCGCAGATCAGCTATGAAGAGATGCTGGAGATGGCCTCGCTGGGCGCCAAGGTGCTGCACACCCGCTCCGTCGAAATGGCGATGGCGCATGGGGTGCCCGTGCGCGTGCTCTCGAGCTTCATCGAACCTGGACAATCCGAAGGCCGCGGCACCATGGTCTGCGACGAGGAGGAAATTGTGGAAAAACGTATCGTAAGCGGTGTGGCCTACAGCCGGGATGAAGCCAAGATCAGCCTCTTCGGCCTGCCGGATCATCCCGGCGTGTCGTCGGAGATTTTCGGACGTCTCGCCGACGCCAACGTCAATGTCGACATGATCGTCCAGAGCCATGCCCGCAGCGAGGGGGCGGCGAATATGGAGTTCACCGTCGGTAAGCGGGACGCGCAGCGGGCCGTTGATATCGTGCGCTCCGCCCAGTCGAGCATCGGCTTTGACGATGTCGTGCTGGACGAGGACGTCGCCAAGGTCTCGGTGATCGGCGTCGGTATGCGCAGCCACGCCGGCGTCGCCAAGACGATGTTCGGCGCGCTCGCGGAAAAGGGCGTGAATATCCAGGTGATCTCGACGTCGGAGATCAAGATCAGCGTACTGATCGACGCGGCCTATACCGAACTCGCCGTCCGGGCGCTGCATGCCGCCTACGGTCTGGATCGGCTTTAGGGCCTGATCGCCGGGCATTGACTGGCGCGAGCAGGATACTTCGACGCGCGGGGGTTCTTGGATTGGCCACAAGCTTCACCGCAGGAGCGCCGGCTTGCAGTGGGCAACCACCTGACGGACTTCGGGCCTGTCGCCGCCAAGGCGGGCGGAAATGCGGCCAGATTCCTTCCCGGATTGCGGCGGGATTGCGGTGACAGTGCACTAATCTGCCAAGCATGGGTTGCTTGGAGTGCGCCCCTGTAGTGAAATACGATAATTGGTGACAATTGGTGGATGATGTGATCCGCCAGCCGGCTCGGCGCGGCTCCGGTCGTCTGACATCGATCGGTATCGGCGGGCCAGTTTACTGGTCGGGGGTTGTGTGGACGATGCGGCCGTCGAATGGAGCATCCCTGGGCGCCGCCCACCAAAAACCATCGCGTCGCCGTCATACGGGGCGCACCCGGCGGAAAACCTGCTATAGGCGCCGAAACCAACGTTGAGGCCAACGTAAGGGAAGGAGCGCTTCAGAGCACCCATGCCGTCGCCTGGGCTCATAACACGTGGACCACGCAGCCTGCTCCGGCAGATTCGCGAAGCCATGG
>JANXTX010000009.1 GCA_025352165.1 Caulobacteraceae bacterium
GCCCAAACCTCACATCCGCCATCCCTGGCCACGCCAGCGCTTCGCCGTCAAACACCCAAGGTGGGAGCCGGATGCGGGAAAGCCGCACGTCCGGTTCTGTGCGGGGGGCGCTCAGTAATGGGCGTCCCTACCGCGATAGCCGGCTGCCGGCTGGAAGCCGGCGGTCCGGCGGGGAGGCAATGCCCGGTCATGAAGTTTTGAAGAGGTCTCCAGCGGGAGAAGGGATGTTTCACCTCGGCCCAGGGTCCGGCGCCATGTACAGGCGCGTGATTCGTGTCGTCTCGATCTTCCAGCCGTCATCCAGGCGAACGTAGGTCTCGTGGTAGTGGCCGAAGCCCTGCATCCAGACGTGGGGTTCGCCCGGCGGGCTGCGGATGATGTCCTCCATCGCCCAGATGCCGCGTGCGGTCGTGTCACCGGTGATCTCGATTTCGCCCATATGTCCGTGGTGCACGGTGATCAGATGCGACACGGCGTCCTGGATCATCTTGATAACCGCGGCGTGGCCCCGATAGATGCGCTCCTCTCCGGTATAGGGCGGGTCCCAGATACCGGTCAGCGGATGCCTCACGCTGTCGACCTGCCGAAGGTCGAAGATCGCATTGGGCGCGAACACACTGGCCAGTCCGTCCCAGTCGCGTGTATCCATGCAACGGTAGTAGCGGGCCTTGAGCTGCTTGATGTCCTCCATGGCCAGGAGGCGCTGCACGTCATCCATGATCTGTTTCTTCCCGAGCGGTTTGATTCGATAGTGGCTATCCCGCCACGCTATGTTGGTCATAGGCGCCAGCGACGAGTGCGACTGTCAAGCGCGCCTTGCATTTCGGAAATCGCGCGGTTAGCTTCCGAAAATCACGACGCGTTACGAATTAAGCGCGGACCTAAAGCAACAAGAAACGTGAACGACTCCGGCGTCGCCAACAGAACGGCGCAACGGGATCGTCAAAGGGAGTAACGCAGTTTTAACGAGTTTTTCGCCGTCGTTGGCGCAGTCCAGAGGCTATCCGTGCGCAGGGGGCGCCGGTCAGCCGTTGAAGACCGCCGAAGCCGACGAAAGCAACAACCCAGACCAGCGAGGGGACACCACGATGATCTCGACCAAGACCAACGCCAGCGACCGGGCCACGATGCGTCGCCGCCTGCTGATCTCGGGCTCCGTGCTTGCAATACTAGGTGGGATCGCCACCGCGCCGGTAGCTGTCGCCGCTGATGCGGCGCCCGCGGCGAATAGCAACGCGGGAACGGACGTCGAGGCGGTTACCGTCACCGCCCGTAAAAAGGAAGAAAAGTTGATGGACGTGCCGGTCGCGGCGACCGTCCTGAGCGCGGCCACAATTAACCGCTACGACACAACCGACCTCATCAGCATTGCGAGCATCGCGCCGGGCATTCAGGTCACCCGCACCGGCGGGGGCACGCCGGGCGGCTCCATATATATCCGCGGCATCGGCATTTTCGGACCGGACTACGCGTCCGAGCAGCCCGTCGCCCTGGTGATCGACGGCATGCCGATTACGCGCGGTCACTTTGTCGACACCGGCTTTTTCGACCAGTCGAATGTGCAGATTCTGAAAGGACCGCAGTCGCTGTTCTATGGCAAGAACAGCCCTGCCGGCGTGGTCTCTATCAACAGCAACAGTCCAACTCCGGGCGCCCCGATGCAGGGTTACATTAAGGGCTCGTACGGCATCTCGACCGAGGATCCGATAATCGAAGGCGCCATCTCGCTTCCCATTGGCGACACCCTGGCGATCCGCCTGGCGGTGCGCGCCGAGGACATGCAAGGCGGATACATCACGGATACGGCGAAGCCCGTTGCCTCAAACCCCGTAACCGATCCTTGGCCCGGTGTTCACGGCGGCCAACTTTCGGGCGCGAACTTCGACAAATATCCCAAGACCAAGGAACTCATCGAGCGCTTCACCGCAGTCTGGAAGCCGACAAGCAATTTCGACGCCATGCTGAAGGTGCTGGGCTCATACTATCACGACAATGCCTCTTTCGGCACCCAGGGTATCGCCGGACCCTGCACCGGAACTGCGGACCTGCCGAGCAACGGCAACCCGCTGTACACCGGCGCGCTGGGCGGAAAATGGATCGACCCCGGTTATACTTGCGGGGCAAACAACACCAACACCAACGATGGAACCCCGCCACAACAGATCCTGCAGCATTTTCTCGGCGCGCCTGGTGACGGCAAGTATTATACGCTGACCCAAATTTTCCAGACGAGTTTCCAGATGAACTATCACCTGCCATGGGCGACGATTTCGTCCGTGACCGGCTATTATCATCTGAATGCGTCGGAGTTCGACAACTACGACAACACGGTCTATGCCGAGACGCCGGACAAGCAGAACGAAAACACTCACGTCTTCACCCAGGAACTGCGGGTGGCCACCAACTTCAATGGCCCGATAAACTTCACCGGCGGCGGCTTCTTCGAGCACGAGCGCCGCTATCTCTGGAACTCGAACCGTATCCTCTTACTGGGCCCATTGCCGGCGAACCTGCCGTTCCAGGGCGACTACGCTGGTATAAGTAACTCGATGATCGGCTATGACGACAACTGGGCGGAGGACTTCTCATTCTTCGGGCAGGTGAACTGGAAAATCCTTCCCAACCTCGAACTCACCGGCGGCGGACGCTGGACGGATGGCCACAAGAAGTCCAACTTCAAACAGTTGATGCAGGCGATCGATCAATTGTTTGGTCCCTACGCCGTGGCCCAGCAATACAGCCCGTTCACACCGGCCGGACAGGTCTACAATGTGTCGAACAAGTACACGGACTTCTCACCCGAAGTGACGCTGTCCTGGCACCCGACCAAAAACATGATGCTCTATACCGCCTATAAGACCGGTTTCCTGGCCGGCGGTATCGCCAATCCTGGGGTTGTGACCAACTATGTGCGGTTCAGCAACGGAGCCTACGATCCGGTGCTGACCGCAGCTACCGCGCAAGCCAATCTTACTTTCGGACCCGAGAAGGTTAAGGGCTTTGAGGTTGGCCTGAAGGGGACGCTGTTCGACGGTCGCGTGAGTGGCGACCTGACCCTGTTCGACTACACCTATTATGGCCTGCAGGTGACGACGTTCCACACCGACACCACCACGTTCAGCATCGGCAACGCCGGTAGCGCCATCGACAAGGGCGTGGAGCTGAACACCAACTTCATCATCACGCCAGAACTGACGGCGCGCGCGTCGTTAACCTATGTACCGCTACGCTACAGCAGCTATCACAACTCGCCCTGCAATGTGACCCAGACAAAGGGGGTCGGGGCATGCCAACCGGATCCGATAACCGGCGCTCCTGAGCAAAATCTCAGCGGGCAGCGGTTCGGCAGCCCCTCAACCGTGTTGAACTTCGGGGGCACCTGGACGCATGAACTCAACCAAAAGTATAGCATGCAGGTCAACGGCGACCTCGTCTGGTTCTCGGCTACGCCGCTGATCGCCGCCCAGGCTTACACCTCGACGCCATCGCACGGGATCTTCAACGCGAACGTGAAGTTCTATCAGACCAATGGTCCCTGGTCGGCTTCGATCATCGGCACGAACCTCAACGGTGACTCTACGATCGGCATCGCAGGGCCCAAACCCCTGGGTGCGACGTCCGACATTGGCGGCACAATCCCTCCGGGCCGCGAAGTTCGTCTCCAGCTCGAATACAAGTTCTGATCAACGCCGCTTAGAGGTCGATACGATGGGGATGCATGAACGGTTCCGGCTCGACGGCAAGGTCGCGCTGGTTACCGGGGGCGGCAAGGGCATTGGCCGGGGCATCGCCCTGGCCCTTGCCGAGTGCGGCGCGGATGTCGCTGTGCTTGCGCGCCGCCAGGCCGATGTGGACGCGGTCGCCAAGGAGATCGAGGCCCGCGGTCGTCGGGCGCTCGCCATTTCCGGCGATGTGCTGGACGACGCGGTGATACCCGCTGCATTGGATCGGGTGGTCGCCGAACTGGGCGCGATCGACATCATGGTCAACAACGCCGGTGGCAACCTAGATCGCAAGCAGCATCCGCTTCCGGTGATCACGCTGCAGAAGTGGGACGAGCAGATTTCGCTCAACCTGCGCCACAAGTGGTTTGGTTCGCAGCAGGCCGCCGCCCGGATGAAGAACGGCGGCCGGATCATCAATATCGTCTCGGTTGCCGCGCTTCACGCCAGTCCGGGCTTCGGCGCCTATTCAACCGCCAACAACGGTGTCATCGCCATGAGCAGGACCCTGGCGGTCGAACTTGCTCCCAGAGGCATCACCGTCAACTGCATTGCGCCCGGCATCATCTTCACCGAGATGCTGGCCGAGACGCTGAACGTCAATGAAGAGCAGGCCGGCGGCGCCTTTGGCGGTTCCATACCGCTTGGCCGGGTCGGCAGTCCGGAAGACACGGCGGCGGCTGCGGTATTCTTCGCATCGCCGGCCGCCGAGTGGACGACGGGCCAGTGCATCAGCGTTGCGGGTGGGCCGTAGACCGTAGAATTGAGTCTCTTCTCCCTCTGGGAGAAGTACGGCCGCAGGCCGGGATGAGGGTGTCGCCGCGACAAAGGCGCCCTGTACATCGAGGGCGCCTTTGCGCCGATAGACCCTCATCCGCCCCTTCCACCTTCGCCAAGGCTTCGGCGGACAGGTCGGGGCACCTTCTCCCAGAGGGAGAAGAGAAAGCTAATCCCTGATCGGCAGATGTTTGCCCGGGAAATCCGGCGTCAGGTGGCGTTGCGGCCACATGAATTGCAGGCTGGATTTGGAGATTTTCCACTTGCCGCCGACCTTGCGGTAGGATTCATCGTAGATTCCCAGCCAGATGATCGGCACCTGATCCGCCGCCGCCTGCAACGTCAGATCGATAAGATAAACCCGTCCGACCGCGGTATCATCACCAGTGATCTCTACCCAGTGGTTGGTATTGGCGTGCAATGACTGGAAGCCACCCTTTTCCAGGATGGGGCGTTCGACCCGCTCATAATTTTCCGCGATCATCGGCTTGCCGGTCCAGGTTCCATAGGGACCGAACTCGCATACGGCATCGTCGGTGAACAGATCGACCAGGGAATCCAGCTCTCCCGCATCAAGGTAATAGGAATACAGCGTACGGAGTTTCTTGATGGTTTCGACCTCAAGCAGTTCTTCGATCGTCATGTGCGTTTCCTCGGTTGCCTGTCGCGACAATGCTCGCCTTTGTGGCGAATGCACCGAAACATGTAGCACGTTATCGCTTTGATGCTATCCTCAAGCGGCAACATCAAAAGACCGCCGACACAGGCGGGTCACTCAGGAGGACGTCATGAAGGTGCTTAACAGGCCGATTTTTCAATATGCCTATCTGGTCAACGATATCGACACCGCGTGCATTAAATGGATCAACCTGTTCGGGGCAGGGCCTTTCTTTCGCGTTGCGCATCACAGCGTCTATAACGACACGCGCGGACGGTTCAGCTATCGCGGCGAGACGGTCGAGTCCGATGTCAGCTACGCCTTCGCCTATTGCGGACCGGTGCAGATCCAGCTGATCCAGCAACACGACGACAAGCCGTCGATCTATCGGGAAATGTTCAAGCAGGGCCAGGAGGGCTTCCACCACGTCGGCATCCTCAGCGCCGAGTTCGATCGTGATCAGGCTGACTTTACCGCGCAGGGTCTCGATCTGGCGGTGGAGATGTGGGCGGTGGCCGATGTGGTCTACTTCAACGCCGTCAAGCAGATTGGCTGCTTCGTGGAAATCCACGGAGACAACGAGGACATCCGCAACGTCTTCAAGAACTGGAAGGAAGCCCACGACACCTGGGACGGCGTGACCGACCCGCTGCGGTAAGTGACTCTCTTCTCCCTCCGGGAGAAGGTGGCCCGAGCTGTCCGCCGAAGCCATGGCGAAGGTGGAAGGGCCGGATGAGGGATTCTCCGCGCAAAGGCGCCTTGCACGTCGTAGGCGCAGCTGTCGCGACGATACCCTCATCCCCCGCTTCGCGGGTACTTCTCCCAGGGGGAGAAGAGACTCTTTCTATTCCTCGAAAGTGATCGCCCCGCTGGGGCAGACCTCGGCGGCTTCCCGCGCCTCACGAATCTCCGTGGCCGTCGATGGATGGCTGACCACTATCGTAGGATAGTAGCTTTCGGTCGCTTTGAAGAGATCGGGGTGGTTGTAGTAGCACTCCCCGGCCTTGATGCATTTCTTGAAGTCGACCTTCAGGGTCCGTGTTGTTTCAGTCATCTGGGCGTCACGCGCGGTCGAATTCGATCCAGAGTTCGTTCGGCGAGCGGAAGCCGCCTGAGTCGATCGACGGCGATGTGATGCCCGGGTGCGTCGCGAATTTCGGCCGCACGTTCTTCATCGCCTTGGCCAGGTGCGCGCAGGCGATTACCGCTTCCTGCCGGGCCATTGCATAGCCCATGCAGAAGTGCGGCCCCATGCCAAAGCCCAGGTGGCCGGGCTTGCCGTCCTTGTAGCGGCCCGAGCGGTTCTCCCGTCCCATGTGCAGGTCGTCGCGATGGATGTCGAACACGTCCGGATCCTTGAAGGTCCGCTCGTCGCGATTGCCGCCGCCAAGATAGAGTATGACGCTGGCGCCCTTGGGGATCACTTCACCATGAAGCGGAATTTCGCGTGTGGTGCGGCGGAACTGCGCGTGGACGACCGCGTCGTAGCGCATCATCTCGGTGAAGACATTGCTCCACAGTTCCGGATCAGCGATCACCTCCGGCAGCACATCGGGGCGCGTATACAGCATGTGGTACCACATGTTGGCGATCGCCTTGTCGGTGGTGTCGCCGCCGGCCGCCAGCAGCAACGCGACGAAGCCCTTGATCTCGATGATATCCATGCGCTTGCCTTCGAGCTCGGCGACGGCAATGCGCGACAAAAGGTCATCGCCAGGATTCTGGCGACGAATCTCGATCAGGGGCTCAAGATACTCCCACATCTCGTTACGGGCGGCGATGCCGCGGGCCAGATGCTCGCCGCCGAATCCGAGGCCGGCGATCAGCGCCTGGTACCAGCGCACGAACATTTCCTCGTCTTCGCGCGGCAGGCCGAGCATGTTGGAAATCACCCGGATCGGGAACTGGCTGGAAAAATGACGGATCAGTTCGAGTTCTCCGTCCTTTTCGAAGGTCGAAATTACTTCGAGCGCGATCTTGTCGATGATCGGCAGAAATACGTTGAGCCGCTCCCCGACGAACTGGCCGGCAACGATGTTTCGCAGCCAGCGGTGCTGGGGGCTGTTGCCATATTCTAGGATGTTCGGGCCGAAGATGTGCCGGCTGCCGAAATCATAGTCGCCATCGGGATCGTAGATCGCGCGATCGAAACTCTGGTTGTCCTGGAAGGCTGCGTCCACGTCCGCATACCGGGTCAGAATCCACCGGTTGTGGAACCGATCGTGGAAGGCGGGATGGTAGTCCCGCAGACGGCGGTAGATCGGAAACGGGTCCTTCTGAAAGGTTACCGAATCGAACTCCCGCGGATCGAGTTCCATCGTTTCACCGTCGGCCGCCATAGTTCGCTCCTCCAAATGCTCGGCGCGCCGGCCCCTTCCCAACTCGCTTGGTCGGATTTTGAGGGATCGGAAACACGGATTTCACGCCCGCGAAAACACTAACACGTGTCGAATTGCTTTCCCAGAGCGGCGATGCGGCCCCGCGCCGATATCATGACCGTTTGTGGTCTAACCCACAGCCAGCGAAACCTCTGGGCAATGATCGATGAAACGCGAAGATGCAACGAGTGCGGCGACCGGGTCACAGCGCTCTTTGCATTTCAATTGCGCTTCGCGCCGAGACAACACAACTAACGACGCGATGCGGCCGTCTGACTCGTTCGGGGTATTGCGCCCGCCTAGTCCCGAAACCAGGCTAACCTCGAACCAGGATCGACTCTTCGGTCCAGGGCGCCACCGTGCCGGACTTCACCTGGAAGCCTTCGGGCAGTTCTTCGATCATGTTCCAGGCGGCGGCGAGGCGGCCGTAGCCCAGGAAGAAGGCAATCACCATGCCGAGGGCGACGATCTCGGGCTCGCTGAAATGTTCCCGCAGTTCCTCGATAGTTTCATCGGTGATCGACAGGTGGTCCGTCGAGCTGAGATCGGCATAGTGGATCGCCGCTTTTTCCGCCGGTGTCAGGTCGGATGCATCCTGCGGACGCTCAAGCGAGCAGACCATGCCTTCGGTCATCCCGTCGTCGACCGCGGACTGGTAGCGGATCGCCATGCAGCTGCGGCACTGGTTGTGGAAGGCGACGCGCAGACGCACCAGCTCGACAAGGCGTCGGGGCAGGGGATTGTTGCGAAGGAGCGCTCCACTGAATGTAACCATCGCCTTGGCCATATCGGGCATATGCGCCATCATGCGCATTAGTCCCTGTTCCAGCGGCGTACCGTCGTCTGCCATGGTCATCGCACGCAGCGAGGGATCCCATTCCTCGACCGGCAACTTCTGAATTCGGCTCATTGTGGCCTCCCTATTGGCAATGCCTTGATGGATTGTTGGCGAGCTTAAGCCCGCGCTCATCGAACTGGCAAGCGTGCACCCGGATTTTCGGTCACGTGTTACGGTATTGGGCGGTGTGGACCGTTGGAGTTCAGGCCATCGCGTGGCGCGGAGCGTCGGAGCGCAGCGCCTTTTTCAGCTCTGCCTCAACCCGTGCCTGAGTGGCGCCGCGGGTGATGCCGCGCGCCAGAATCAGAAACACGAGCTTGGTCGTCCCCATCATATCTTCATCAGAGATCCGCCCCTGAGCCCAGTCGTGCAGAACCAAAAGCCGCTGGTTGGCCATCAACATGGTTATGTACTTGAGGTTCAGACCGGGAATAAGGTCGCCGTCACGCATGGCCTTCTGCAGCCACGGCAGGCATCCGGCGGAACGGATCGAGGTCTCCTGGATTGCCCGCATGATCCGTGGATCGAGATCCTTGGAGAAATATAACTCGGCGTACTCGCGGGCATACGGTTTGTTCGAGAGTATCGCTTCGCGGACCTCGTCGTTGAAGTCCAACAGCGTGGTCAGGTTCGTGGAAGGTGCGGCGCTCGCAATCGGCAGGTCTTCGTAATAATCCTCGATGGCGGCGGCGATCAGCCCTTTCTTGTCACCAAATGCGGCATAGATTGTCGTAACCGAGACGTTGGCCCGGCTCGCCAGATCGCGAATGGTGAAGCTGCTTTCGCCCCCTTCGGCGATCATCTCCTTGGTGATTTCCAGCATCCGCCGACGGCGGGCAAGAATCGAGTCGCTGATGTAGGGACCACGTGCCGCGCGTTTCGCCGCCTGCGCATCCGCAACTCTATCTCCCCCTGTCGCGACGCGGGCTGCAGCTTTTTTAGTTTTCACCGCGGAGGGCATATCGAAATCGCCTAATTAGGGGGCTGGGATCGATTGAGTCTACGCGTCCCGATAGCGGTTGGCGAGGCTTACGTCTATTGCTGGGCCGACCAGACGTGCCGTTGCGGCATTGTTGACACGGCCCGTGCGTCGGATAAAAACCGCAACGCCTTTCTGTTTTCCGATGGGCGCGCAGGGCAAACCGACAGCATCCCGATGACCTTTGTTATCACCAGCGCCTGTATCGATGTGAAGGACCAATCCTGCATCGCCGTCTGCCCGGTCGATTGCATCTATGTCGAAGGCGACGACCGGATGTGCTACATCCACCCGACTGAGTGCATAAATTGCGCCGTGTGCGTTGAGGCCTGCCCGGTGGCGGCGATCTACGAGGAAAAAGACCTTGCAGAGGATGGTTTGCCTTATATCCGCGTGAACGCGAGCTGGTTCGAGGACAAGGCGGCGACCCGGGCAATGGTCGACGAACTTAGGGCGTCCGGATTCTAGCCGCCCAGAAATCGATCGCGGAGCGCATGCCGTGAATAGCCTGAGCGGCCAGGTTGCCATCGTCACAGGCGCTGCCGGCGGTTTAGGCCGCAATTACGCGCTGGCCCTTGCGGATGCCGGCTGTCGGCTTGCGATATGCGATATCAGACCGTCAATCGAGGATTTTTCCCACGAATTGCGCGAACGGGGCGTTCAGGCCACCGCATATGTGGCGAGCGTGTCGGTAGCCGCCGATGTCAGGCGCGTTGTCGATGGCGCGCGCGCTGAGTTCGGGCGAATCGACATCCTGATTAACAATTGCGGTATCTGGCGTCCGACCAGCCCAAAGGATGCGCTCGATAGGTCCCTCAAGGATTACGAGGATCTTATTGGCGTGAACTTCAAGGGCGAGTTCATGTTCGGCCGCGCGGTGATCGCCAGCATGCTGGAGACCGGCGGCGGTAATATCATCAATGTCGCGACGGATCACGTTCATACCCGACCCGGCAGGCCGACCAGCGGCGGGCTTAACATGGATTTATACGACACGTCGAAATGGGGCGTATTAGGTCTGACGCTCAGTTGGGCCAAGGCTCTGAAAGACCACAACATCCGGGTCAACAGCTTCAGTATGGACGCCACCGAGTCCGACATGTTGCGCAATGCCTACGGCCGCCCGCCAACCCAGGAGGAAATGGCTGGGTGGATGCGGCCAGAAGCGGTCTGTGGTCTGGCGGTCGAACTGATCAAGGAAGGCCCGCACGGCCGAACCGGAGAGAACATCGGGGTGTGGGTCGGTTTCGAGATCGAGTTGAAGTCGAACCCGACGCTCAAGCCTGTCTGACGCCGGCCTGGCAAAAAGCACCACACGTTCCGATTTTATTGACCGCCGCTTATCCCAAGCCTATTCAAATAGTCTCCAGGACGTCGTCATGAGGCGCCATTATTCCGAGCGCCTATTGAACGCAGATGAGGCGCCGGGCTGGAACCGAGTTGGGGTTTAGGAGACGCGATAATGCTGGCGACCTGTCCTTTTTCCAAAAAGCTCGAGCAGCTGGTCGATTCGGTCGAGGCGGCTCCGCCGTCGATGGCGTTCCCGCTGATGCCGGTCGGCCAGGCCTGCGATATGGGCCACGGCGCGGACGGTGTCCCGTTGATCGATCCGAGGATTTTCGACAGCTGGGAGTTCATGCGCAACCCGTATCCGTACTACCGGATCATGCGCGATCATTATCCGGTTTTCCGCGATAAGCTGCACAACTGCTACTACGTGACCCGCTACCAGGACGTCACCGACTGCTACTTCGATGACGAGGGGTTCAATACCATCCCCAAGGGCTCATCGAGCGGTGTGCTTGGTAACACACAGCTTGAGCTGAGCGGCATCGAACACAAGCGCCGGCGCAACCTCTATGGCCAGCATCTGGTCGGTCAGTCGCTGGATCTGCGCATCCCGGTGATCGAGCGCCTTGCCGACGAATGGATCACCGGCTGGGACCAGCAGGCCTGGGAAGGTACCGCGGTTCGCGACAAGAACGGTGTGCGAACTGTCGAGATCGGCAAGGCATTCGCTAATGAATTCCCGATCTCCGTGGTCTGCGGCGTACTTGGTTTTCCCGACGAAGCGCGCGGCCAGTTCTACTACTGGTACAATTCAATGATGGCCGGGCTTGGTGGTTCCGAGACCCAGAAGCAGGGCCTGGAGGCTCGCCAGGATCTTGAGGACTATGTCGGTGAACTCGTCGAAGCCAGGCGGATCAAGCCGACCTATCTGCTCGATAAGGACGGCAACCAGGTCGGCAAGGACATCATCTCCAAGCTGTGCGAGACCAAGATCGACGGCGATTATCTCTCCACCGAAGAGATTACCTCGAACATCGCCCTGGTTGTCGGCGGGGGTGGCGAGACGACCCGCGGCGCGATCCTCAACATGTGGTACCTGCTGCTGCAGCATCCCGACCAGTTCGCCAGGGTGCTTGGCGATGAAACGCTGTGGGACGCCGTCTTCCATGAGACGCTTCGCCACTCGACGCCGATCGGTGGTCAGCCGCGCCACAACAGCTTCGACCTGACCATGCATGGCGTGCATGTTCCAGCTGGTTCGCTGATGAACATGGTCGACTTCTCGGCCAACCGAGACGAGCGGATATTCAAGGATCCCGGCATCTTCGATATATTCCGGGACGACCTCTATACCGGAAAGCTTCTGCGCAGCGGATTTGCCGGCGAAGGTCGCCACAGTCACATGGCGTTCGGCGTCGGGCCTCACCTTTGCCCGGGCGCCTGGATCGCGCACCAGGAGGCCACCATCGGTTCGCGCATTCTCGCCCGCCGGATGAAGAACCCGCGGATTCGCGTCTCCGATATGCCCAAGGACATCGATGGCGTATCGCTGGCTCCGATGGGCTTGATCTCTGTTCGCGAGCTGTGGCTCGACTACGACCTGGCATAGGCGGGAACCGGAAATGGACGGCGAGGCAGACACCACCCTGGCAGCCGGGGAACGACCGATCTGGTCAGGCGACATGACCATCGGACGTAACGGAGTCGCGGTTGCGCGGCGAGCGGTCACCAAGGGCGCGGGCTATCGCAGCTATGAAATTCACCAGCGGATGCGGGTCCAGCAGTCGACGGAAAAACTCAATCCGTTGCGGCTGGTTTCGGCGGATTTCGCGGTTTCCCCCTATCCGGTCTTCGAAATCCTGCGGGAGAATTATCCCTGCTATCGCGACTGGATCGGAAATTCGTACTGGATCTCGCGCTATGACGATGTGACGTCGGTCTTTGTCGACGATGCGAACTATGAATCCCGCTCGAAGCTTTGGTTCTATGGCCTCGAGGACTTCGGACGTGATCTTCGCGAACACCTCCCGGTGCTGGTCAGTCAGGCGAAGTCACTGGATGCCAACGCCAGTCCGGTCGCCAATGCGATACTGGACAGCATTGCTTCTCTCGGTGAGGCGGACCTCGCTATCGAGTTCGCCGCGCGCTATCCCATAGAGCTGCTAATGCGCACGCTGAATCTGCCGGCGGCGGATTTCGACGCCTTTGCCGAGCGTTACTGGTCGATGCAACGCGGTTTCGATTGGGACCCTGTAGCCGAATCGCAAGGCGAACAGGCGATGCGTGAACTCGCCGACTATTTCCGCCCCTTGCTGGAGAGCCGCCGGGCGAACCCCGGAACCGACATGATCTCAGCGATCGCCGGCCTTGATTTGGCGGATGGCCCGGCTACCGCCGAGGATGTCGTCGTTACGCTGTTGGAAGCCGATCATGAGACGCTGCACGGCGGTCTCGCCAACCTCTGGTTTCTACTGCTCGCCCACCCGGATCAGTTGCATCAGGTCGCCCATGACCGGCGCCTGTTGAAGTTTGCCTGGTTCGAAACCCTGCGCCATTCGACGCCCGTGCTGACCGCCAGGCGGTTCGCCCGCCATGAGGTCGAGCGCTTTGGGCTGCTGCTGCCGGAGGGCGCCATGGTCGTCTGCGCCGCCGGCGCGGCGAACCACGACCCGCGCATCTATAGCGAACCAGATCGCTTCATAGTCGAACGCAAGGACCTTTGCCCGCGTGAGCCTCGCGGCCAATATCGCGCCGACGGTCTGCCCGCCGGCCTCGCCTTCGGCCTGGGCAAGCCGACCCGATATCCTGCCGTGCCGCTCGACCGGCCGCGTTCGATCTATGCCTTGACCCGCGATACGGCGGTTGCCGCTTCGAACGCGATCCTCGATCGCCTGCCCGGCCTGCGCCTTGCTCCGGGCACCACGCCTTCGTTGCGGTCCCTGCGCATCGGTGAGATGCACACCTGCTGGCGCCTGCCCGTAAAGTTCGACTGAACCTCCACTTCCCCCAAGGGAGAAGTGAAGCCTAAACCGCTCCGAGGAAGGATGGCTGGATCGCTACCCAGACCATGCCATCCTTGACCCGCGTTGCGAAAGTTCTCAGCCCGCGAGGGGCCAAGGTCCCGGCCAATGACGCGCCGGTGCGCAAGTCATAGACAGCGCCGTGCAGTGGACAGGCGATTCGCCCCCGCCTGACGCGACCGCCATCCAGCGGGCTGCTGACATGGCTGCAGCGGTTTTCGACGGCGAAGAACTCGCCGTCGAGATTGGCCACCAGCACGGAATGCTCGCCGGCCTCGACGACTGCGTAGGCTCCGTCGGCGATTTCCGCCGCCGCTCCGGCCACGATGTAGCCGGCTGTATCCAGGCTCATGCGTTGGTCGCCAAAGGTGGGATGGTGACGTCACCCATCAGGAAGCGGTCGATGGTCTGGTGGAAATGGCGGATGCGGACTTCCTGCTCGCAAAGGATCATGCCTTTGAAAGCATCCGATTGCACACCGCGCTGCATGGTCGGCATGTTGGAGCCATCCTCTTTCAGCACGTTGGTGAACACCGGATCGAACGTGCCGCGGAATGCCTCCGCATAGTCCGGCAGACTGTCGTGCCGGTAGACGTGGTGTGTGTATTCCGGTGTCGGCGTCTCGGGCGGGTTATGCGCGGTGATGAAGAAATCATAGTAGCTGATGTTCGGATCGGTCGCGTGCGGCCGGTACCTGAACACGATGCAGGACTCGGCCGATTGCGTGAACGTCGCGTTGGGGAAGAAAGTATAGTGATACTGATGCGCCAACTGCTCATCGTTCATGCGCCGATAGGGCAGGTAGGTGTCATCCTGCATCGCCCGCTTGCGCGCGATGATCTCCAGATGGACGTTCTTGGCGGAGCCTGAATAGTCGGCCGGCACCATGCCCGCCCCGATGCCCATCATCTTGGTGCGCAGCGGCGTCAGGCGATCGCGTTCCGCAGCCACCTCGCTGACCGTGGCGTTGAAATTGAGCATGCGGCTGTGGATCCCGTTCAGCTCGATCGGGATGTCGTAGCCCTCGGTGATGTTGGTGAATTCGGGATGCAGCGCCTCGAAGTGATAGCTCTCATTGAAAGCGTCGTGCGCGTGCTTCCAGTTCCCGGCCCATTCGAAGGTCTGGTAGTCGACCAGTTGGAACTTCTCAAGCTCGTAGGTGTCCAGATGCACCGCCAGTTCGCCCAGGTAGTCGCGTAGCGGCGCCGCCAGCCGGTTCATGGTGAACCACACCCAGCCGCCCCAGGTGTCGACGGTTACGGGTGTCAGGCCGAGCTCATCCTTCGGAATGCCGCCGTCGAACTGCCGGTAGAGGTTCGGGTGAGCCACATTGCGCAGCGTGCCGTCGATGTTCCACTCCCAGCCGTGGTAGGGACACTTGAACATCGTCGCATCGCCTTGCTGGGCCTGGCAGAGGATGTTCCCACGATGCTGACAGACATTGTAGAAGCCGCGAATGACGCCGTCCTCGCCGCGGACGAAGAGGAAGCTTTCCTTGCCAAAATCGAGAAGTTGATAGGAACCAGGATCGGGAAGTTCGCTTTCCCGCAACGCCAGCAGCCAGACCTTCGTCCACAGCCTGTCCCACTCGCGGCGCATGAATTCCGGGGAAAAGAACCGCTCGCCATCGATCCGCTCCAGTCCGATATTCGGAATAGGTTTTCGCGGAAGGAACGGCGGCGCCTGATAGTTCCCCTGATTGAGCTGGTCGCCCCGCGCCGCAAGAAATTCCCTTTCGACTTTCGACACCCGTCTCTCTCCCTTGGTCGATTGTTTTGCCCAACTATGAGGGGCTGGAACCGGGTCGCCAATCCGAATTTATCGGCTCTTGACCAGGGCGAAAAACCGAAGAGAGCTTCGGCGCAGAGCGCAGGCGCCTCCTAGAACAGCGGGCGCACCGGGTCTGATCCCACCCACTCGCGCACCGCCCGCTGCATCTTTTCCATGCGTTCAGCGAGAGCGTTGTCGCCTTCGGGGCGGCGCGCGAACTCGATGAAACCCGCGGGGCCGTAGGTTCCGAGATCGCAATAGGCGAACTGGAAGCTCGGGTTGCCGAGCAGGCCGCGGCCTTCCATGGCCATTGCGAAGCCTTCGTGCTCGCAGGCCGCCACGGCGGCGTCGTAGTCTGCGACGGCAATCTGTACATGGTGCAGAGCGTTCGAGTTCCAGTCTCGATAGATCGAGGGCGCGTCACAGTCCTGCCTGATCAGCTCGATCTGGATGTCGCCCCAATAACTGAGCGCGACGCTGAAATCGAGTTCTGACGGCGCCCCGCGGTACTCCAGGTGGTCAACCTGGATATGTTCCCACATGAAGAACGGGCCAACGCCGAGTGTCCTGGTCCAATAGTCGATCGCCGAATCGAAATCAGTCGGCACATAGGCGATCTGCATGATCGGCCCCAGCGTCGCCAGCTTGCCGGGCAGGCTTGCGACAGGGCTCATGATGATCGACCGGCGCGGGCCCAGGCCTTCGCCTCGTCCGAGGCGACCCAGTGAATGGCGTTGTTGAGCAGGGTGCGGAAGGCCGGGTTGCTGTAGGCAATCGGTCCGTCACCGGCCTCGGAGGCAATCACCGGGCTGTTGCGCGTGCGTTTGGCCCAGACGATCACATTGTTGCCATCCGAATGGCTCCAGCGTTGCTGCTCTTCGGCCGTGGTCAGTGGCGGCGGATTGAAGTTGGCCTGGGTGAACGGATAGTCGCTGACCAACAGCGGAACTATGTCGGGCGTGTCGGCGTTCGGCGTGCGCAGATAGAGCTCGTCGGTGATCTCGAACCCCGTTCCCAGGCCACTGGTAACCGGATGGTTCGCGTCGACGACCGACAGGTGATGTGTGGCGTTCCGGTGGGGCTCACCGCCGCCACCGCGATAGCCGGACCCCGGAACGAGTTTGCCGTCGACCACTCCCTCGCTAAGCCTGAAAGTTGTGCCGGTGATCTCACGCCAAAGCGGCCACAGCGGCCATTGCACAAGGGCGTGATTCAGTAGGATCAGACCTTTGCCAGTCTCAAGAAGGGCCTCGACGCTCTTCACGTAGTCGGCCGGCGGTTCGGCACTGTCCGAACTCGTCGGGTCCATGGGAATGCCCCACATGTCGTAGAAGACAATCGCGTCATAGGCCGCGACATTCTCCGGCCGCAGGATCACCTGCGCGGCCGGCTGTTCCACACAGGTGTGGACGACATCCTTGTTCTCATCGAACATCGCGTGGAAGCCGTTGTAATCGTAGGGATGTCCCTTGGTGACGACGAGAACCTGGAGGGGCATGGCTTGTGTTTCTCCCTTTTTTATTTTGTCGTCGCTGGCCCGAGCCCGTGCCAGAAAAGATGACGTGTTCCAGTATTGCAAATCCCATTCGCACGCGCCAGTGTCCGCGGGCTCATCATTTCGATCACCGGTCGTATCCGGCTCACCTCAATTTCCAACGGACAACATTGATGAAAAAGACATTCGAACTGGCGACCTATGAAGTCGTGGCGCCGCACGTGGCCAAGATCATGCAGAACCGGCCGCAGGCTCGAAACGCCCAGAACAACCGGCTGACCTATGACCTCAACGCCTGTTTCGATCTGGCGGCGCAGGACGAGGACATCAAGGTGATCCTGCTGGGCGGGGAGGGGCCTCACTTTTCATCCGGCCACGACCTGCGCAGTTTCGGCAAGTTCGAGGATCCGCTGGTCGGCACGTGGGGGCTGGTCAAGGAGGGTGGCGTTCACAGCCACTACAGTTTCGAGCAGGAAGTGTTTCTCGGCATGTGCCGACGCTGGCGTGATCTGCCAAAACCAACCATCGCCATGGTTCAGGGCAAGTGTATCGCCGGAGGCCTGATGCTGGCCTGGGTCTGCGATCTGATCATCGCCAGCGACGATGCGTCGTTCGTTGATCCGGTCGTCGCCATGGGAGTCTGCGGCGTCGAGTACTTCAACCACCCCTATGAGCTTGGCATTCGCAAGGCCAAGGAACTGCTGTTCACCGGCGATGTCTGGGACGCGCAGGAAGCCCATCGTCTCGGCATGGTTAATCAGGTCGTGCCGCGCGCCGAGCTGGAGACCTACACCCTGGCGATGGCCAACCGCATTGCGAAGATGCCGTCCTTTGCCCTGAAGATGTCCAAGCAGGCGGTCAACACGGCGCAGAACAACATGGGCCAGCGGGAGACCATGGATACCAGCCTGGCGCTGCATCACATGTGCCACGCTCACAACCGTGAGATGGAAGCCCGCGCCGTACGCAAGGAGGGGGTGCCTGAGAAATTCCGCGAGCCGGTGAAGGCCGCGGAATAGTTGGGCTCACCGGGCGCCGATCCGTCAATCGGCGCAACTTGCGGCGGGGGTCGCATGTCTCACCAGCGTCGCGTTTCCGGATGCAGAATTCCACCGACGACCCAACTCGTCACGCTGATGATCAGTGCGGTGAAAATCGCATGCATGGGCCCCCGGATATGCACGCCGTGGATGAACAGCGTCACGATCCAGACAGTGATCCCGTTGACCGCCAGCAGGAACAGCCCAAGCGTCAGGATGGTCAACGGCAGGGTCAGGATCACCAGCACGGGGCGAACCAGTGCATTGACGATGCCCAGGAGCAGACCTGCCAGAAGCAGGCTGTCCACACCATCGACCCGAACGTCGTGAAGCAGTTTTGAGGCGATCCAGAAACCCAGCGCAGCGGCCAGCGCTTGAATGATAAATCTTGGCATGGGGCGACAATATGCTTTCCGCCACAAACCGAGAAGTGCACTCACGGTAATGTGCTTCACATTGACGTTTACGTAATAGCGCGTTATATTTTTTGAGACTTAACGGCCCCCGCAAGAGCCCTTACCGGACTGTCAGGAGAGAACCCCATGCCCAGCGAATTGCGCCGCCCGGAGCGGGCCTTCACCATCCGGCAATTGTGCGTGGAATTTAAATGCACGCCGCGCGCGCTGCGTTTCTACGAAGACAAGGGTCTTCTCTCGCCTGCGCGCCAGGGGCTGAATCGGGTCTATTCCTACAAGGATCGCGCCCGTCTGCAGTTGATTTTGCGGGGCAAGCGCGTCGGGTTGTCGTTGTCGGAAATCCGTGAAATCCTTGAGCTTTATGCCAAGGGTGACGGCGGCGCGGCGCAGAACGCCAAGGCGCTGCGCAAATTCCGCGAACGCATTGTCGTCTTCGAACAGAAGCGTGAGGATATCGACCTGGCCCTTGAGGAGCTGCGTACCGCCTGCGCCAGGATGGAACAGATGCTGGCCGATTCCCGGCCGGACCTGCTGCCGAGCGCTGAGGAATACGATAAGATCGTTCGCGCGCGGGTCGATGGGCCACATGAGGTCCGGGCCCACTAGTACGAGGTCATTGCCGACGCATGAGCTATCAGCCGCCGCTCCGGGAGCATCTGTTCATACTCCGTGACGTTCTTGCAATTGACCAATACGGAAACCTTCCTGGTTTCGCTGATGCTTCGCTGGATGTCGTCGAGCAGATCCTTGATGAGGCCGCAAAGTTCACGTCGGAGGTGCTCGCGCCTCTGAATTCGGTTGGCGACAAGGAGGGCTGCACATGGCGGCCCGATAACACGGTGACGACGCCGAAGGGCTTCAAGGAAGCCTACAAGGCCCTGGTCGCGGGCGGTTGGCCTGCGTTGGAATCGGACCCCGCATTCGGTGGGCAGGGATTGCCGGGCGTCATCGGCATGGCCTTCAGCGAGATGAGTTCGTCCGCCAACATGGCGTTCTCGATGTACCCGGGCCTGACGCATGGGGCCTATTCGGCGATTGCCGTTGGCGGCTCACCGGAACAAAAAGCGCTCTATCTGCCGAAACTTGCGTCCGGCGAGTGGGGCGGCACCATGAACCTCACCGAGCCGCATTGCGGCACCGACCTTGGCCTGCTGCGCACCAAAGCGGTTCCCATGGGCGACGGTTCGTACCGCATTACTGGCCAGAAGATCTGGATTTCCGGCGGCGAGCACGACCTGACAGAGAACATCATCCATCTAGTTCTGGCGCGGATCGAGGGAGCGCCGGGCGGGACGCGCGGCATCAGCCTGTTCATCGTGCCGAAATTCATTCCCAACGCCGACGGGACGCCTGGCAAGCGCAACAGCACCTATTGCGCCGGTCTTGAAGAAAAGATGGGCATTCATGGCAACGCCACCTGCGTGATGTCCCACGAGGAGGCTACAGGCTGGCTGGTGGGCGAGGAGAACCGTGGCCTCGCCGTGATGTTCGTGATGATGAACGAGGCCCGTCTCGGCGTTGGCCTGCAGGGTTTAGCCCAGGCTGAAGCGGCCTATCAGGCGGCCGTGGCCTTCGCGCGCGAGCGGCTGCAGATGCGTTCACTTACCGGACCAAAGAATCCCGAAGGTCCGGCCGACCCGATCATCGTACACCCAGACGTGCGCCGGATGCTGCTGGACAGCCGGGCCATTCTCGAAGCCGGTCGCGCCTTCCTGTTCTGGACCGCGCTGCACGGTGATCTTGCCTTGCATCATCCTGACGATGCCGTGCGGCAGAAGTCGGAAGACTACATGGGCCTGATGACGCCGGTGCTTAAGGGCTACCTCACCGACCGTGGGTTCAACATCTGTTCGGACGCGATGCAGGTGCATGGCGGTAGCGGCTTCACCGAGCATTTCCCGGTCAGCCAGTACCTGCGCGACTGTCGGATCACGCTGATATATGAGGGAACCAACGGTATCCAGGCATTGGATCTGGTCGGCCGAAAATTGGCCGCCAATGGTGGACGCGCCGTGATGAGCTTCTTTGCCGAGCTCGATGCATTCATCGACGCCAATGCTGACGATGACAGCCTGACGATTTTCGTGGAGGGCCTGGCGGCGGCCAAGGCGCAGCTGCAGGAGGGCGCCTTCTGGCTGATGCGGAACGGTCTGGCTAATCCCGACAATGCCGGGGCGGCGTCCACCGATTACATGCATCTCTTTGGCCTGACGGGCCTCGCCTATATGTGGGCGCTGATGGCCAAAGCTGCGAACGCGCGCATCGCCGCCGGTGACGCGGACCCGTACTATGCCAACAAGCTCACCGTGGGGCGCTATTTCGTCGAGCGAATTCTGCCCAACGCTCCCGCCCATCTCGCCAAGCTGAAAACCGGCGCGGCGACCATGATGTCTTATCCCGCTGAGGCCTTTTGACCATGCCCGTACTTGATGTCGCCCGCCCCGATTTTCTCGCCGAGGAAGACCTCAACATCTTCGCGGATGCCGTCGGCAAGTTCTTCGATGAGCACGCTACGCTGGAGGACAACGCCCGTTGGCGCGCTAACGGCGTCGTCGACCGCGATCTCTGGTACAAGGCCGGCGAGGCGGGTCTTCTCGGGCTTTCCGTGCCCGAGGAATATGGCGGCGCCGGTGGTGACTATCGCCATGAAGTGATCTTGATCGAGCAGATGTACGGCAAGGGCGTCGATGGCTTTGGCGCCTCGCTGCACAATGCCATCGTCGCGCCCTACATCACCCACTACGGTACGGAGGAGCAGCGCCGCCGCTGGCTGCCCGGCATCTGCACCGGCAAGTATGTCTGCGCGATCGCCATGACCGAGCCGGGCGCCGGGTCGGACCTGCAGGGTATCAAGACCACCGCGAAGCGCGACGGCGATGAGTACGTCATTAACGGTCAGAAGACCTTCATCACCAACGGCCAGACCGCGAACCTGATCTGCGTGGTCTGCAAGACCGACACATCGCAGGGCGCGCGCGGCGTTTCGCTGATCTTCGTCGAGACCGATGAGGCTCCGGGATTCGAGCGTGGACGCAACCTGCGCAAGCTCGGCCTCGAAGCGCAGGATACCTCCGAGCTGTTCTTCAATGACTGCCGCGTTCCGGTCGAGAATCTGGTGGGCGGCGACGAAGGGCAGGGCTTCTTCCAGCTGATGAACCAGCTGCCGCAGGAACGCCTCAACATCGCAGTCCAGGGCATGGCGACCATCGAACGCGCGCTGGAAACCACCATCGACTACGTCAAGCAGCGCAATGCCTTCGGCAAAAAGTTGATCGACTTCCAGAACACTCAGTTCAAGCTTGCCGAGTGCAAGACCGAGGCCACGGTCGCCAAGGTGTTCGTCAACTGGCTGATCGGCGAACACCTTCAGGGTCGCCTGGATGCCGCCAAGGCCTCCATGGCCAAGTACTGGGTCACCGACCTGGAAAACAAGATCATCGACGAATGCCTGCAGCTGCACGGCGGCTACGGCTTCATGGATGAATACGCCATCTCGCGGATGTACCGCGACAGCAGGGTCCAGCGGATCTACGGTGGCGCCAACGAGATCATGAAAGTCCTGATAGCGAGAACCCTATGAGCGCACACCATGCCACTGTCCTCTGGACACTCGACGACGGCGATTTCCGCAAGCGCCGCTATAGCCGCGCCCACCGCCTGATCTTTGCCGGCGGGGTCGAGATTCCCGGCTCGCCGGCGACCGCCATCGTCCCCCTGCCGTTCTCGCGCGCCGACGCGGCCGACCCGGAGTCGATGTTCACCGCCTCGCTCAGCGCGTGCCACATGATGTGGTTCCTCGATCTGGCAGCCCGCGGCGGCTTCACGATCACCGAGTACCGCGACGAGGCCGAAGGAGAGCTCGGCAAGATGCCGGCGACGGGCAAGATGGGCATGACCAAGGTCACCCTTCGCCCCAAGATAACCTTTACCGGCGAAAAGCTCCCCACCGCCGAAGACCTCGCCCGCCTGCATCACGCCGCCCACGAAGCCTGCTTCATCGCCAACTCGGTAACCACCGAAGTAGTTGTAGAATAACAGAATTTCTTCCTCCCTCCCCTTCCGGGGAGGGTGGCTTCGAGCCCTTGCGAGAAGACGGGTGGGGAACGCTAAAACTTCCGCAAGCCTCTCAGGGCAGCGCGGCCCCACCGTTCCACACCCTGATCGCTGCGCGATCTGTCCCTCCCCAGAAGGCTACCGTATCCACACATCTCGAAGACAGCCCTCAAATCACTTCTCCCGGCTGGGAGAAGAAGGGGCCCACGGCTCTTGGCGTGGGAAGATGAGGGTCTTTCTTGCGACGCTACAGGCCCTCACCCTCCCAATCGCTCCCACCTACGCGAAGCAAGAGCTTCGCTTCGGCGGGCAAGCCGCGATCGGGCCCCTCCCTCTCCCAAACGGGCGAGG
>JANXTX010000068.1 GCA_025352165.1 Caulobacteraceae bacterium
GCTGGCCGGTTCGACGGTTACTGGGAGCGCGACCTACACCCCTGGGATATCGCGGCGGGCATCCTGCTGGTGACCGAGGCCGGCGGAAAAGTCACCGACGCCGACGGCGGCGAGGATCCTATGGCGACCGGTTCGATCTGCGCCGCCAACCCCGAACTGCACGGGCCGCTACTGGAGCGGCTGAGGGCGGCTGCTTAAGCAAAACTTCCTCCCTCGCCTTTGTGGGGGGGATGATTACGCCGCCGCTTCCGCGACTTCCGCGGGCAGCGCCTTCATCGCCGAACGCAACAGGATCGCCGAGGCGTAGAGCACCACCACGACCACACCCCAGCGGATCGTCGTCAAATCCAGTGACTTGACCACGAACGCCGCGACCAGCACCGCGGGGATGCCGCCGACAGCCAGGCCGATCACCACCTTCAGATCGATGCGGCGCGTCCGCAGGAAGCCCAGACCGCTGACCGGCATAAGGAATGCGCAGGAGCCCATCATGATCGGAAACGCCGCCTTCGGATCGAGGCCCATCAAGCTGAGCATGATCAGGGACGGCGCATAGAGGCCGATGCCGCAGGTCATCAGCGCGCCGAGCACGAAATAGGCGCCGACGGCGATGATCATCAGCGATTGTGGCAGGGCAAGCGCCGTTCCGCCTCCCGGCATCAGGCCAAGGTTCGACATCGCATAGAGGCCCGCGGCGATCAGCAGCGCCACGCCGACCACGGCCTGCACGACCCGAACCGGCAGTCGCACGACGATCGGCGCGCCGACGATCGCTCCCGCTACCGCGGCGGCGATGCAGAACGCCAGCAGCATCGGATCGACCTGCACCAGCTTGATAAAGATCAGCGCCTGCACGATGGTCGGCAGGCCGTGTCCGGCGTTTAGGATCACCGGGATGAAGCTGTCGGGAACCATCCTGCGCAGCTTCAGCCAGGCTGTCGTCGGCGCATAGGAGCCGATGCCGAGGGTGTCGAAGAAATTGGTCACCGCGCCCAGCGCGATGCTTTCCAGCCCGGGCCGAAGTTGGCCACGCGCGAGCGCGACGCGGATCAGGGCGATGGCGTAGGCGAGGCCCAGCAGGACCAGGCCGCCCAGCAACAATTTCACCACCATGAGGCGCCCCTGTTGAATCGTTTTTGGTTGAATCGTTTTTGTAGACTGCGTCAGGTTGTAGGCGCGCGAAAGCAACTCCGCTAGTTTGGGCGCATGAACCTGTCGCGTCGAGACTTCGTCGCAATGGCGGCCGTGATGTCGCTGGCCCCCGCCGGGGCGCGCACACAGCCGCGCCCGACGCTCATCGTGGCGCTGGGCGGAGCAAGCCGGGAGCGGCCAGCCGGAACAGCGGCCGCTTTCGACCTGGCGATCAATCAGGGCGCCGACTTCATCGAGAGTGGTATCGTCGCGACGCAGGACGGCGCGCTGATCGCCCGCGACGATCACGAACTCTCCGTATCGACCGACATCGCCTCCCGGCCCGAGTTCGCGGCGCGGAGAACGGCAAAAACGATCGACGGCTCGATGAAGGAAGGCTGGTTCAGCGAAGATTTCAGCCTGGCTGAACTCAAGAGGCTGAACTGCGTTAGTCAGCCCATCAGGCCGGGCCAGCGAAGTGCGACTACGCCTGGGACCGGCATCCTGACACTGCGGGAGGTAATGGATATCGCCCGCGCCGGTTGCACGCGTGAGGCACGGGTGATCGGCGTCTGTGCGACCCTGGTCCGGCCGAATTATTTCGCGTCGATCGACCTGGCGCTGGAGCCGCGCACGGCGGATCTGATCCGCATCAACGGCTATAACTGGCAGGCCGCGGCGATGATCGTACGATCCAGGCAGGCCGAGCCGTTGAAGACAATCGGCGGCCTAACCCGGGCCCGGCGCGGATTTCTTACTGGTGAGGATCCCGGCCTGATCCTGGATTTCGCGACGATCCGCTCCCATTCCGAGATCGTCTGTCCGCCGGCAAGCGCCCTCATCAATCTCGGCGGTCCGACACCGGTCGCTACGCAACTTGTCGCCTCCGCCCACGCCGCCGGCCTTGCCGTGCAGGCCCAGGCGCTGCCATTCGGTGATCCGTTCCCGCCCAAGCCGTTTCATCGCGGCGACCTGCGCACATGGCTGGCAGCCGTCGCCGCCGCCGGCGCCGACGCCATTGCAACCGACACGCCAGCCGCTTCGGGTCGCGACAGGTAGCGGGCGCGGCAGAATGCGGGCTGGTCATCCGCCCGCCAATTGGTAGTGTCTGGCAGGTAGAGAGCTTGACCGAGGGGGCGGGTTGAAATCGGCGAGATTCATTGCGACCGCGCTTTTTGGCTGGTCCCTGCTGGGTTGGCCGGCGCTGGCTGACGCCCCGCACCCGGCCGCGCAAGGCGACCAGATCGCCAATATCAAGGTTCCAGAGGACCCCAGGATACGCCGGGGCGTGCTCGCCAATGGCTTGCGGTATGCGGTGATGCACAGCGATCGGCCGGCGGGAGGGCTCTCGATCCGGCTGGCGATCAATGTCGGCAGCTATGAGGAGACCGACGCCGAACGCGGCTATGCTCATCTGATCGAACATATGGCGTTCCGATCGAGCCGGGATTTCCCGGGGAACTCGGTCGATGGGGTGTTCACTGGCCAGGGCGTGAAATTCGGCCGCGACCTGAACGCCGAAACACAGCTTTTCTCCACCCGGTTCCAGCTCGACCTGCCCACGGTGACCGACGAGGGTATCGCGCTAGGCTTTAAATGGTTGCGCAACGTCGCCGATGGCGTGGTCTTCAACGCCGACGATCTCGACCGGGAGCGCGGCGTCGTGCTGGCGGAAAAGGAGGCCCGCAACAGCGCCGACGAGCAGGCGGATGATGCGGTGGAGAAGTTCCAGGCTCCTGATTCCCGCTCGACCCTGCGCGATCCGATGGGACTGGAAGAAGTCCTGCGGGCGTCGACGCCCGAGACGCTCGGCGCATTTTACCAGCGCTGGTACCGACCGGACGATGCGGTGGTGGTGTTTGTCGGCGACCTGCCGACAGACGTCCTTGAGGCAAAGGTGCGGGCTGGCTTCGACAGCTGGCGCGGAACCGGCGCGGCGCCCGCGCGAGCCCACAGAACAGCCCCTGCCACCGGCCGAGGGCTGGAGACATTTTCCGTCAACAAAACTGTCGCGGTCGACCAACTCGCGGCGTGCCGGCTGAATGCCTCCGACCCCGATACGTCAGCCGACATAGCCGCCATTCGCCGTCATGCGATCGATGAGATCTGGCGCGAGGCGCTTAACCAGCGATTCGCAGCCCTCCGATCGGATCCGGCCAGCAAGGCCGTCGGCGCCCGAATCGGTTTCGAGGACAACGGCGGCGACCTGAGGAAGACCTGTCTGGAGGTCGTGCCGACCGCGGGAGGCTGGGAAACCGCCCTTCGCGCGGCGCAGCGGGAACTCAAGCGGTTCGGCGATTCAGGTCCGACCGACCAGGAACTGGATACGGCCACCGACAATGTGCGCTCGCGCGTTCGCGGGCAGGTTACCGACGCCCCGAACCGCACTGCGTCCAATCTGGCGGATGCGATCGTGGACGCCGAAATTGATGGAGGCGTCGTCGCCGATGCGAGGCAGTACCTGGCGGCATTCGACCAGGCTGTAGAGGCGGTTTCTATCGCCGACGTCCGCGCGGCCTTTGTCCACGCCTGGTCCGGCCCGGGCCCGATGATCTCCGCCGAGGGCGCGGCGCCGCCGTCGCCGCAGGCCTTGCGTGACGCCTGGACGTCGGCCGAGCAGGGTGGCGCCCTGGCGCCGTACACGGACCGCAATGGTCCAAAGTGGGGTTACGACTTCGGCAAGCCCGGAAAGGTCGTCTCTCGCGAAGTCGTTCAGACGGGTGATTTCGTGCGCATCCGCTTCGACAACGGGCTGTTGCTGAATCTCAAAAAGACGGCGTTCGAGAAGGACAATGTCGAACTGGTCGTGACGTTCGGCGCCGGTCGCAAGGAGATTGCCAGCAGGGACTATTTCGCGGCGGTTCTTGGCGGCGGCCTGTTTGCGGTGGGCGGAGTGGGCAAACACGACGTGCAGCAAATCCAGTCGATGTTCCAGAGTGAGCCCCACTCCTTCGAGATGATCGTTGGCGACTACAATTTCCTGATCGCCAAGCGGGTGAGCCGACCTAACCTCTTGGACCAACTGGGTGTGCTCACCGCCTACTTGAGCGATCCGGGCTTCCGCCCGAGCGCCGACCCGGTCGTCAGGCTCGGCCTGAGCGCGGCCTATCGAATGTTCGAGACGACCCCCCGGATGACCGCCGAAACCGCACTGATTCAGGCGGTGATGCCGGACAGTTCGCTGACCTTACCACCGAAAGCCACCGCGGACTCCATGGATGAGGCGTATTTCGCGAAGCTGCTGAAGCCCGCCATCACTCGCGATCCAATCGAAATTACGATGGTCGGAGACATCGACGAGAAGACCGCGACGGAACTGATCGGGTCGACTTTCGGCGCCCTGCCGGCGCGAAGGACGCCGCAGCCGGTGCGCTCCGACACCGTCTATCTGCGATTTCCAGATACCGCTCCGGGCTTGCTGCGGGTGACTCACCAGGGTCCAGAGGACAAGGCCGTGGCCCAGGCCGTCTGGCCGCTCTACGTCGCATCTCCGACGCGACGCCATGAGGAATATTCGATCAAGCTGCTGGCGGTGATCTTCGATGACGAATTACGTCGCCGGGTCAGGGTCGAGCTGGGCAAGTCCTATGCCCCGGATGTCGGGTCAAGCATGCCCGACGACGCCAACCAGGGCGAACTCGTCGCGCAGGTTGAATCGCACCCCGCCGACATCGACTCCATGATGACGGAAATTCGCGCCGCCGCAGCCAGGCTGAGGGACGGCCAGATCACCCAGCAGAATCTCGACGCGGCACGCACCCCTTTGCTGGCGAAGGACCGTGAAGCGATGGCTACAAACGCCCACTGGGCGATCGGGCTCGCGATCAGCGGCCAAGGTGACCAGCGCCTGAAAGACTTCCTGGGTTCTCAAGAAATGATCGGCTCGATCAGCCTGCAGGATGTCAAAAAGGCCGCCGCCGACTGGCTCTGTAAAGATCCATGGACGGCAATTGTCGAACCAGCAAAGCCGCGTGACGCGGCGCATCCGTGAGCTAGACGTTGTTTGGACACCTGATTTTCCTGTTGATCGCTACACGGTCGCCGGCGGACCCGCCGACAGCCGCGCCCCCTGTCGGCGCCGTCTCCTGCCTGGCCGCCACCGTCTCGTGGGACCTCGGCGCACGAATAGTGGCGTGCAACGCCGCGATCCGGCAGGCGCTGGATGGCGACCCCAAGGCGCGCGCAAAACTGCTGGACGCGCGCGGCCAGGCCCTAATCGCCGTGGGCCGCTACGCGGAGGCCGAAGCCGACGGAGAGGCGTCGTTGGCGGTGGACGCCAACGATCCCGATGCGCTCGTGGTGCGTGGTGAAGCGCGCTGGAACCTCGACAAGGACGATCTCGCGCTGGTCGATTTCAACGCGGCGCTGGCGATCAGGCCCGCCGATGCCCGAACCCTCGCCCACCGTGGCTGGGTCTATCAGTACGACAAGAACGACCCGCCGAGGGCGAAGCTGGACTTCGACTCGGCGATCAAGGCCGACCCCAAACAATGGCTGGGCTGGTACTACCGCAGCCTGCAGCATCGAGACGCCGCCGACTATGCCGGCGCCCTGTCGGACCTGGGCATGGCCATCAAGCTGGACCCTGGCAACGTCGAGGTCGAACTCGACCGCGCGGTGGTGTTCGAGGACGAGAACCGGCGGGCGGACGCCCTGCGGGCCTACGGCGAGATCATCAAGGCCAACCCCGACTCGGGCAAGGCTCTGCTCTATCGCGGTACCCTGCGCGACGACATGGGCGATCTCGCCGGAGCGCTCGTCGATCTCGACGCCGCGATCGCCAAGGATCCGGACCAGATGCGGGCCTATCGCGTGAAGTCCGACGTGCTCGACAAGCAGGATCATCGCGACCAGGCGATCGCAGCTGATGAAGCAGGCCTCAAACGCAATCCCGACGACGTGCCCACGCTGCTCGACGTGGCCTCGTATTATCGGTTGGATAAGAAATACGACCTCGCCCAGGCGCGGATTGATGCGGCGTTCAAACAGGACCCCAAGAACAGCGGCGCCTACCACCAACGGGGCATGTTGGAATATGATCAGGGTCACAACGAGCAAGCGCTGGCGGATTACGAAAAGGCGTTGGCGCTGGATCCGAAGTCGACCGATACGCTCGTCAGCAAGGGACTGGCGCTGAGCGCGCTGGGGCGTCCCCGGGACGAACTAAAGGCCTACGACGATGCCCTGGCGATCGACCCGGCCCAACCGGACGCGCTTATCAATCGTGCGATCTCACTCCACGACCTGAAGGACTACAAGGCCGCGGCGCCCGCCTATCAGGCGGCCATCCGCGTCAACCCGAAACGCGGCGATCTGGTCACAGACCTCGGGGAAGTCTGGGAGAAACTGGGCGACAACGACAAGGCCATGGCCAGTTTCGCCGCGGCGATCGGCGTTGGTTCAGGAACGGCCCGGGCGCTGGGCGATCGCGCCGACCTGGAGCTTGACCTCGGCAAACCCAATGATGCGCTGGATGACTATGCGAAAGCCGCCAAGGCCGATCCGGCGAATGCCGATAATATCGTGGGGAAAGCCAAGGCGTTGGCCGCATTGGGCGACAAGGCGGGTTCGGC
>JANXTX010000082.1 GCA_025352165.1 Caulobacteraceae bacterium
TCACCCCGCGCGGCGTCGCGAACGGCGCGCCAAGACATCCTCCACATTCAATGCCCGATAGGCGCTGTCTGGTGCGGCAAAGGCATGGGTCAATTCGGCCTTCAGTTGCTCGAACCGTTCAGCTTCGGCGCGCGCTTTGTCTCGACGGATCAGGTCGCGAACATATTCGCTGACATTCTCATAAACGCCCCCGCCGCCGACACTCTCGGCGACGAAATCACCGAGCGCGCCACTCACTCGCACATTCAGCGTCATTGCTTTGGCCACCGGGGACTCCATCCGCCTGTCCTCATCTTATGGAATATTGTGGACAACGCAAGGCAAGGGGACATGATCCAATCGTTCTTTGGCGATTGGTTCGTGTCCCCGGCTGCCCCCTATGGGGCGGGAGGAAACGTGCAGATCCCAAAGGTCAGAAAAGCAGCCCTTCGACCCAGCCTGCCTCGTCGCCGCGAGGGGCGGCGAGCACGCGCGCGCCGCGACCGAACCGATCCACTGCTTCCAAGGTGTCCATCAGACCAGGCGCATCCGACTCGCCGCTTTCGCTGACGACCACGGCGGCCACGTCGAGCCCTCTCGCTCGCACGCATTCCAGGGCCGTTAGCGTATGGCTGATCGACCCCAGATATGATCCGCCGACCAGCAGCACCGGCATCCCCAGCGCCGCCATCAAGTCGAGATTGGTCGCATCCTCGGCAATCGGGCTCATGACGCCGCCCGCGCCCTCGATCAGTCCCAGATCCGTCGACCATGAGTCCCGCACCAGGCGACAGGAGGCCAGCAGTTTGGCCAGCATCAGCACATCGCCTTCGCGCCTCGCCGCTATCGGCGGGGCCAGCGGCGCGCGGTAGCGCAGAGGCGACATTGCGGCCAGGGTATCGGCCGACAGGGGCCGACCCAGCGCGGCCAGCAACCTTCCCGGGTCGCTGTCGTTCCAGTCCCCTGGGTCAAAGCCGCTGACCACCGGCTTGTACGCCTCGGCGCGCAGACCCCGGGCAATCGCCCCGCGCAACAGCGCGCAGGCGACGAACGTCTTGCCGATATCGGTGTGCGAGCCGGCGACAAAGAATGAGCGGGTGACCATCGGCGCCATATGCACTTCCCTTGCAGCGCGTTAAAGCCCGGCCCCATGACAGATTCAGCCCCCGACTGGCTTGCCGCCGGATCGCCAAATGTCTGGCGCCCCTACTGCCAGATGAAGAGCGCCCCGCCCCCCCTCGCCGTCGCCCGCACGCAAGGCGCCCGGATCATCCTCGAAGACGGCCGAGAGCTGGTCGACGGCATCGCCAGTTGGTGGACCGCCTGCCATGGCTACAATCATCCGCACATCCGCGAGGCGGTGATACGCCAGCTCGAAACTGCGCCACACGTGATGTTCGGCGGCCTCGCGCATGAGCCGGCCTATCGCCTTGCCGCCCGCCTGGCGGCATTGCTGCCAGGCGATCTCGACCATGTCTTTTTCGCCGAGAGCGGATCGGTTGCGGTGGAGATCGCCATGAAGATGGCGCTGCAATACTGGATCAACCGCGGTGTCGCCGGCCGCACCCGATTTGTCAGCTTCCTCGGCGGCTATCACGGCGACACCCTCGCCACCATGACTGTTTGCGATCCCGAGGAGGGCATGCACGGCCTGGTCGCCGGCGTCATGCCCGCCCAGCATATCGCCGCCCTGCCCCGCGACGACATCTCCGAGGCCGCTCTCGACCGGCTGCTTACTGAAAAAGGCGGCGAGATCGCCGGCATCATTGTCGAGCCCCGGGTGCAGGGCGCCGGCGGCATGTTGCCGCATGACGACGCCGTGCTGAGTCGACTGCGCGCGCTCGCCGACCGCCATGGTCAGTTGCTGATCTTCGACGAGATATTCACCGGCTTTGGCCGCACCGGCGACCTGTTCGCCTGCTCCGGGTCGGGCGTGACGCCGGACATCATCACCCTGTCCAAGGCGCTGACCGGCGGCACCCTGCCGTTGTCCGCGGCCATCGCCAATCGCCGCGTATTCGACGCGTTCTGGTCGGACGACGCCGGCGCCGCCCTGATGCACGGCCCGACCTACATGGCCAACCCGTTGGCCTGCGCCGCCGCCAACGCCTCGCTCGACCTGTTCGAGACCGGAGCCTGGAAGGCCGACGTCGCCCGGATCAACGAGGCCCTGACCACGGGTCTGGCGCCCTGCCGCGATGCCCCCGGCGTGGTCGATGTCCGCACGCTAGGAGCGATCGGCGTCGTCGAGTTCGACGCCCCGGTCCCGGTTGGCGCGCTCTGCACCCGCTTCGCCGAGCTGGGTTGCTGGATCCGCCCGATGGGCAGGGTCGTCTACCTCACGCCCCCGTTCGTAACGTCGGACGCCGAGCTTGCCCGTCTGACCGCCGCCATTCGCACAAACTGTCGGGAGCCTCGCTAGGAACCTGCCTGGCTCTCACATCTCGTTGGTCTTCAGCAGCAGGCTGGTTTCCGTCGCCGCGATGCCGTCTATCAGACGGATGCCATCCAGGGCGTTGCTGAAGCCCGCCAGGCTGTCGGTGTTGAGTTCGGCGATCATGTCCCAGCGGCCGTTGGTCATGTGCACGCGTTCGACCTGCGGGAACCCGCGCAGCGCCCGCAGCACCGCGCCC
>JANXTX010000085.1 GCA_025352165.1 Caulobacteraceae bacterium
TGGGCGATCTACAGCGACAGCTCAAACACATCCGTCATCATGGCCTGCCAAGGGCGCTCTGCGAGCCACCCCGAAAGCGAAAGCTACAAGCCGAAATCTTCCCAATCCTCTTAACTTAGCGCCTATGGGCGTCTCGCCCGCTGCTTTTCTCATGCGATTTCGTGTGTCGTGAACAGAAAATCACCGGGCGAGACGCCCGCGCTACGAGAAGGAGCCGCATTCACCCGCCTATCCTAGCACCCATGGGCGGGAAACCGGACGTACCGCGGGGCCATGGGTGGCGACTATGACAATGTTCGGGACTGCTCGGGCCGCAGGGCGAAGAAATCAGGCTCGCGGGTGAAGTGGTACGCTGCGATGTCGAGGGCCTTCACGATCGCCGACAGGATCAGATAGTCGGGGCTGAACGGCCGGTAAGTACCCTGCATGCGGATCAGGCGCTCACGAAACGGGCGCAATTCGTCGAACGAGGTCTTCGAGGACGGCAGGCCGGTATAGCGGACTTGGATCATCGGGCACTCCAGCTGGGCGAGTAGGGGCTCGGCTGCCCCGACCATCGTGGACCGCGCAAATGAACTCAATAGAATTGTTCCCTTTTTGTTCACATTTCCGGCGCTCCCGGTTACGCCGCATCCTCGATCACGGTAACTTTACAACCAGCAGGCGCGAGATCGCTCCGCCGGGATAGACGGACGAGCGAGCCCGAGTCAAAGTCATCCCACGCAAATGACCGTGGCTAAGAACAAGCCTCGGCGGGGCGGGACTGCCTCCGGCAACCACATCCAAGGGATCAAAATGCCTTCAAAACTGAATTTCGCATCATGCGGCGTCATCGCTGCCTGCCTAGGCCTATTGCCCGCGGCAGCCATGGCGGAGCGACCACTTCACCCCGGCGGCCACGTCGGTCCGATGCTACCGGCGTACACCGGTGCATCGCCAAACGTTTCGGGGACATGGACAGTGCTCACCAACAGCTTCCCGGGCGGTCAGCCCGACACGGCGCTGCTGATGACCGATGGAACCGTGCTGATGCACGACGCGTGCAGCTCCGATTGGTATCGACTGACGCCGGATGTGACCGGAGGTTTCGTTGCGGGAACCTGGACCAAGGCGGCGTCGATGCCGACCGGATATGCGCCATTATATTTCGCATCGTCGGTATTGCCTGATGGCCGGCTGATGGCGAACGGCGGCGAATACAACGGCTCCAGTTGCTCTTCGTCATGGACAAAGCTCGGCGCTCTTTACGATCCGGCCGCCGACAGCTGGACCAATGTCAAACCTCCCAAAGGCTGGAACAACGTCGGGGACGCCGCCAGCGTGGTTCTTACGACCGGCAACTATATGCTGCAGAACGCCATCTCGGGATCGCTGCAGTCGATCGCCACGGTAGCGCCCCTGCCCGGCACGACGGTCACCTGGACCGCGACTGGCTCCGGTAAGGCCGACGGAAACGATGAAGAGGGCTGGACGACCCTGGCGAACGGCAACCTGCTGACGGTTGACACCAATCGGGCGCTCGGCGCTCCCACCCCTGCCGAACTATATTCACCAGCAAGTGGCGCGTGGATGGCGACCGGCACGGCTCCCGCCCCGTTGGTTGACCCGAACTCCCACGAAATCGGACCCGCCGTTCGCCTGCCAACCGGCGACGTGTACCAGACCGGATCCAGCTCCTGCAGCTCGGCCTCCTGCCCCGGACACACCGCAATCTACAGTGTGGCGACGGGCGCCTGGACGGCGGGACCGGATTTCCCGCAAATCTCCGGCAAGAATTACGACGTGACCGACGGCCCCGCGACGATCCTGCCCAGCGGGCATGTGCTGATCCAGGCGAGCCCGGCCTATGCCTGCGGGTCGGCATTCTGTTCTCCGTCGCACTTCTTTGAGTACGACGGAACGAATCTCGTGCGGGTCAACGAGCCGACCACCGCGCCGAGCCTGGCCGCCTATCAGGGACGCATGCTCGCCCTGCCCACCGGCCAGATCCTGTGGAGCGGCGCCAGCGCCACCGACGTGGAAATCTATACGCCGGTCGGCGCACCGAAGAGGACATGGAAGCCCGTCATAACCAATGTCAGCACGGCGTTGACGCGCGGCGGGACGAACTTCAGTGTCAGCGGCACGCGCCTGCATGGCGTTTCGAACGGCGCATCCTACGGTGACGATGCGCAGATGGTGTCCAACTATCCAATCGTGAAAATCACCAATACGGGCAGCGGCAATGTCTGCTTCGCCCGGATGCACGACTGGACCGCAACCTCGGCCATGTTCGACGTTCCCGCAGTCTCGCCGCCGGCATGGGAACGTGCCTGCGATACCGGAGCGAGCACCCTGCAAGTGATCGTCAACGGCATTGCCTCCGCCAAGGTCGCGGTAACCGTGAACTGACTAAAGGCGCCAAGGCGTCGACGCGCATTCAGCGTGTCGACGCCGACCGCCGGGCTCTAACGGAAGTGTCCATGCAAACCTGAACGCAGCCCGAATAGCCGGAAATCGGAATGGTTGCGTGAGGTTCGCGGTACGAAGCCCTACGGCCGTGGGCGGCAGGACAGGTTGAACGTGTCGTTCTCGTCAGCCTCGGTGACGCGCGTCAATTCACCACCACAACGATAGGTGACCCGGCAGACCGAACGTGGCTGCATGAACAGGCCCACGCGCGGCGCGGGACGCCCAACGGCAGCCCGTGAACAGAATGCCTGGCAATAGATCGCATTCGCTCCGCAGGTCTCCGCAAGTCGTTCGGTGAAATCTACCGGCTTGGCCAGCTTCGCAGGTCCAAAGACTGCGGACAGCACGACAATCGGGGCAGCCTCGGAAGCAACCGCGGGCGCGGTCACAAACCCCATCCCTCCGGCGACAAGTGCGATCGATGCCAGCATAGACGAAAGCTTCAAGTCCAATCTCCCTATCCTCGGGTGCGCCACGGCTCCACGAAATTCATAGTATGGGCGGCCGCTTCCAGAAGAAAGCCCCCTGCCCACGGCGGACCGCGCCGCCACTCTCTCAGTCGTCACGATGAACACGCTCGCGGCGCTCATGACGCTCCTGAGCTTCAAGTCCGAGCGTCGCAATCGGCCGGGCCTCCAGGCGCGCCAGGCCGATCGGCTCGCCAGTCTCCTCGCAATAGCCGTATTCGCCCTCTTCGATCCGCCTTAACGCCTCGTCGATCTTGGAAATCACCTTGCGTTGACGGTCACGCGTGCGAAGTTCCAACGCTCGGTCAGTTTCAGACGAAGCGCGATCGGCAAGGTCGGGATGATTTTCAGTTTCCGATTGCAGATGGCTGACGGTCTCGCGCGCTTCGCGCAAGATATCGTCTTTCCACGTCAGCAGCTTATGCTTAAAATACTGAAGCTGCCGCTCATTCATGAACGGCTCATTCTCAGAGGGCCGGTAATCCGGGTCTTTCAACTCTAACAATACCCCCGACATCGACGCCTCGCACCCATGACTCAGGACCATCCCCGCTTCTGTGTCGGGCGACGCGCTTATAGCAAAACATTTCGCCAGGGCAACGACACTTACGAGCGAAATCAACAATCATTGATTCAGCCGCGCCGGCC
The DNA here is from genome assembly GCA_025352165.1 of Caulobacteraceae bacterium. Classification (GTDB taxonomy): domain Bacteria; phylum Pseudomonadota; class Alphaproteobacteria; order Caulobacterales; family Caulobacteraceae; genus Acaudatibacter. Next base: position 3,567 of record JANXTX010000085.1, read on the forward strand.
GTGGCCGGAAAGCCTCGGTTGGTTGCGTTCTACGCCGACCATTCCCGCGCCATCCGGGCGTCGTTAGCGGCGATTGCCGCGGCATGCTCAGGCGCCAGGATCTTGAGGACCTCGCTGGCAAACGTCCCGGGGGCAGTTCCAGGCGCGCTGACCAGTCGACCATCACTGATCGCGCGCGGACTATCCACGTAGTCCGCTTGGCCGCGATAGTCTGGCGCATGCCCGGCCAGCCAGGCACGCCCATTACTGGTGTGCCGACGTCCGGCAAACAAACCCGCGCGAGCGACCGCGACAGTCGCGGCGCAGATAGCACCGACAATTCGGTGATCTTCGAGTGCGCCGCGCAGGAGGCCGAAAAACCGTTCGTCGTGGAACTTGGGCCAGGCCTCCGAGCCGATCGCCAGGAAGATGTCCGCATCGGCCGGTCCCACATCGGCAAATCCAACGTCGGCCGCCGCTCGTACGCCGCCGATGGATGTCTGAGCCCTTCCATTCGGCGTGGCGATCACGACGCGTGCGGCAAAGTGTTCACGCAGCAGCGCCAGCACCGAACCCGCTTCCCAGTCAGCCCAGCCCGGCTGAAAGAACGCCACAACACGGGTCAATCGAATATCCTTGCCGGTTCCGACTTTGTTCTTGCTGTAAGCCCGACTCCAAGTACTAAATCAAGGGGCTTGGCTCGCGGGCGGCGCGGGCGGCTGTCAGCGATGCCCATGATCGAACAATCCAACTTCATACGTGTGCGCGGCGCACGCGAGCACAATCTGAAGAACGTCAGCGTCGACATCCCGCGCGGTGAGCTGGTGGTGATCACCGGCCTGTCGGGTTCGGGCAAGAGCAGCCTGGCGTTCGACACCATCTACGCCGAGGGACAGCGCCGCTACGTCGAGAGCCTGTCGGCCTATGCGCGGCAGTTCCTCGAACTGATGAGCAAACCGGACGTCGACCTGATCGAGGGGCTGTCGCCGGCAATCTCGATCGAACAGAAGACCACCAGCCGCAATCCACGCTCTACCGTCGGCACCGTGACCGAGATTCACGACTACATGCGTCTGTTATGGGCGCGGGTCGGTGTGCCCTATTCCCCGGCTACCGGGCTGCCGATCGTCAGCCAGACGGTCAGCCAGATGGTCGACAAACTGGAGGCGCTTCCCGATGGCGAAAGGCTCTATCTTCTGGCGCCGGTCGTGCGGGCCCGGAAGGGCGAATATCGCAAGGAAATCGCCGAGTGGCGCAAGGCGGGATTCCAGCGCCTCAAGATCGACGGCGAATACTTCCCGATCGAGGACGCACCGGTCCTCGAGAAAACCTTCAAGCACGACATCGACATTGTCGTCGATCGCCTGGTTACACGCTCGGGCCAGGAGAGCCGCTACGCGGACAGTCTCGAGACGGCGCTGCGGCTTGCCGATGGCATCGCGGTCGCCGAATGGGCGGATAAACCGGTCGGTGAGGACGAACCAAGGCGGCTGATTTTTTCAGAGAAGTTCGCGTGCCCCGTCTCAGGATTCTCGATCGCCGAAATCGAACCACGCCTGTTCTCGTTCAACAATCCAGCCGGCGCTTGCCCGTCCTGCGATGGACTTGGCGTGAAACTGGCGTTCGACGCCGATCTCGTCGTGCCGGACAAGGACAGGAGCCTGCACAAGGGCGCTGTTTCACCGTGGGCCAAGGGCCCCTCCCCGCTCTACACGCAGACGCTTCAGGCCCTCGCCCGGCACTATGAGTTCTCCATGGACGAGCCATGGTGGAAGCTACCGGAAAAGGCGAGGCAGGTGATCCTGCAGGGCTCGAAGTCCGACAAGATCAAGTTCGTCTACGACGACAATGCCCGCAAATATGAGGTCAACAAGACCTTCGAAGGCGTGCTGCCCAATCTGGAACGTCGCTGGCGGGAGACCGATTCCAGCTGGGTGCGCGAGGAACTTGGACGCTACCAGGGAGAGAGCCCCTGCGAGGTCTGCGGCGGAGCGCGCCTCAAGCCGGAGGCTCTCGCGGTGAAAATCGCCGAGCGCAACATCGCCGAGATATCCACGCTGGCGATCCGCCCGGCGCGGGACTGGTTCGCGGCGCTGGAGGATCAGCTGTCCGACAAGCAGATGGAAATCGCCCGACGGATACTGAAGGAGATCAACGATCGTCTGCGCTTCCTGGTCGACGTCGGCCTGGAATATCTCAACCTCTCGCGCGGGTCGGGCACGCTGTCGGGCGGTGAAAGCCAGCGCATCCGCCTGGCCAGCCAGATCGGCTCGGGACTGACCGGCGTGCTCTATGTTCTGGATGAGCCGTCCATCGGCCTGCACCAGCGCGACAACGCCCGGCTGCTGACCAGCCTGAAGGGACTGCGCGATCTCGGCAACTCGGTGCTTGTGGTGGAGCATGACGAGGAGGCGATACTGACCGCCGACTATGTGATCGACATGGGACCGGCGGCGGGCGTGCATGGCGGCGAAATCGTCGCCCAGGGCAAACCGGCGGACATCCTCGCACACCCGCGCAGCCTGACCGGCCAATACCTTACCGGCATGCGCGAGATCACCATCCCCGAAAAGCGGCGGCCGACGTCAACGAAGCGAATGCTACGGGTTGTGGGCGCCAGCGGCAACAACCTCAAGCACGTCACCGGCGAGATCCCGGTGGGGACCTTCACCTGCATCACCGGCGTGTCGGGGGGCGGCAAATCTACCTTCACCATCGAGACACTGTACAAGGCCGCGGCGCGGCGGCTGAACAACGCGTCGGACGGTCCGGCGCCGCACGAGCGCATCGAAGGCCTGGAACACTTCGATAAGGTGATCGACATCGATCAGAGTCCGATCGGCCGCACGCCCCGGTCGAACCCAGCAACGTACACGGGCGCCTTCACCTCGATCCGCGACTGGTTCGCCGGCCTGCCCGAAGCCAAGGCGCGAGGCTATGGGCCCGGACGATTCAGCTTCAACGTCAAGGGCGGTCGCTGTGAAGCCTGCCAGGGCGACGGGCTGATCAAGATCGAGATGCACTTTCTGCCCGACGTCTATGTGACCTGCGACGTCTGCCGGGGAAAGCGCTACAACCGCGAGACACTGGAGATCCTGTTCCGGGGCAAGAGCATCGCCGACGTGCTGGACATGACCGTCGAGGAAGCGGCCGAAATGTTCAAGGCGGTGCCCGGGATCCGCGACAAGATGGAAACGCTAAAGCGCGTCGGCCTAGGCTATATCAAGGTCGGCCAGCAGGCGACGACGCTGTCCGGCGGCGAGGCGCAGCGGGTGAAGCTCTCGAAGGAGTTATCCCGCCGGGCGACCGGCCGGACGCTCTACATCCTCGACGAACCCACAACCGGCCTGCACTTCGAAGACGTTCGCAAGCTGCTCGAAGTGCTGCACGAACTGGTCGACCACGGCAACACCGTGGTGGTCATCGAGCACAATCTCGACGTGGTGAAGACCGCCGACTGGATCCTCGATTTCGGCCCGGAAGGCGGCGACGGAGGCGGCGAGATCGTCGCGGTGGGCACGCCAGAACGCGTGGCCAAGGATTCGGCCAGCTGGACCGGCCGCTATCTCCAGGAAACCCTGGCGCGCCACACCGAACGCTCGGCGCCGGCACGCCGCGCGCGTGCGCGGACCAGCGCCTGACGACAACGAACCGCAATCAACCTTTATCGCGGACATCGCGACGTGAAAGCTCCTGTGCATCAACGAGCCAGCATTGCGGCACCACGAACCCTGCGTATGGCGCCGAATCGGGCGCGCATGGCAATGTCCGCGTGGCTGATTGCCGTCGCACCAGCAGGCCTTGGTCGAGACCGAAGTCTTGCAACTAGAAGCTACCGGCTGGAAGGTGGATAGATATTGCGTCAAATGATCCGGGGAGCCGTGCGATGAAACTTTATGGCGCGCCAATGCCGGCGCCGAACCCGCGCCGCGTGCGTATCTTTCTGGCCGAAAAGGGCATCGATCTTGCCGAGACTCCGCTCGACATGCGCAAGCGCGAACACAAGTCGGACGAACATCGCGCCCGCAACTCTCTTGGACAGGTCCCGACCCTGGAACTCGATGATGGAACGACGCTATCGGAAACCGTGGCGATCTGCCGCTATTTCGAGGAAATCCAACCATCGCCGAGCCTGTTCGGAACCACACCGTTCGAGATGGCGACCGTGGACATGTGGGTGCGCCGCATCGAGTTCACCCTGATGATGCCGGTCGGCAACTATTGGCGCCACGCTCACCCGTTCACGGCCGCGCTGTTGACCCAGTTCAAGGAGTTCGGTGAGTCCAATCGAGACGTCTATGCCGGCGCTCAGAAGTGGCTGAACAAGGAACTCGGCAGCAGACCGTTCATTGCCGGTAACGACTATACCATGGCCGACATCTGCGCGCTGTCGACCGTGGACTTCGCCACATGGATCGGCGTGCCGCTGAATCCCGCGCTGGAAAACCTCAGCCGCTGGCACACGACCGTGACCGCGCGGCTTAGCGCGGCGGCATAGGCGATCGGGCGCTGACCAGAGGCGGCGGCGGAGGCTCCAGCTTTGCCTGATGGTCCACAATCACGCGGTAGGCGTAGGCCTGGCAGGCACAGAACATAACCAGCATTGATACCCAGTACGCCGCGGTTATCGCCGCCAATATAAACGCAATCAAGAGAAGCGCCGATCGCCAAACGATGCCAGCCACCTTTATTTTGACGAATGCTATGCTCGAAAACATTCCCACTATTAATAAGTAAGGGATGGTAAGCAATATAAATACCAATAAAATAATGATATAACAGAATATTAGATACCAATAACTCCCCTTCGTTAGTGGCCAGTAGGCGCTGAGATGAAACCGGTGCTCAGCAAAAGTTTCCACAGCGATCAGTGAAAGTCGAACGCACAGCCAAATCTCAAGACCTACAGTTACCCACGCGCCCAGCTCGCCGATTTCTCTGGCGAGAGCGGGCACCGCTGCCATTATCGGGCTCGCAAACATAACCAAAAGAAATCCCGGTGCACCGCCAAAAACAGCCACAAGCACAAAAGCCGCCACGCTAATGATCGCCACGCGAAACTCGTCGCGGCCAAGCCTCATAAAGAAAAAACGCCTGTCCTGTGGCTGGAGGATAGCCCGATAGACTGCAATCACTGTGCCCCCCAAAACCAGGAAGAACAGGGCGACCACCAAAGCGGCAAAAGGCCCGAAACGCTCGAATATCTCCCAGGACGTCCGATGGAGAGCAGTATTTGAGAGCACCACCTTTCGGCTTGAAGCCGTCGATGCTGCAGCACAGACTATCCAGGCCAACCACAAAACGCCCCAGGCGACAACGGCTCTCGGCTCGCGCCGCATGACCCGGAAGCCTTCGGTCGCGGCGTCGAGAGGTGAAAGTACGCTCATGGGGTAGAGTTTGGGTCCGATCAGTCGCCAGCGCGGCTCTGGTAGATGTAGGTCATGAGTCCGGTGTTCAAGGGAAGCCATACGCCTATCAGCGCCGCTGCCGCGGCAATGGATAATAACCAGGCGCCGACCGCCGGAATTGGCCCGGAACCGGCGGATGTCCGCCAGGCCCAGGCGCACAGGACAGCAAAGGGTGCAGCTACCGCCAACCGCACAAGCAGAAGACGCCAGGCAAGCCGCCTTGTCAGCGGCCATGCGCTCAACACCTGCAGTTTCCCACGCGCCACGGTGGATGCCGCGGCCAGCGACACCCGCGTCAGAGCCCAGGCGATCGACGCCAAGCCAACGATGCCAATGACCGCGAGAATGATCCTCCCTCGACCATCAACAGCGGACGCCCAGGTCCGCACATCCGATGACACAAAGCCAGTGCCAGCCGAGGCGACCGCATAGGCGGATGAAAGAAAAACCACGAACAACAGGGAACCCAGCACCACCATGAACACGAGGGTCAGAATCCAGGCCCCCCCAAGCCGCAACACAGCCTTCGCGATTTCAGGATCGGATGTGGCCAGGGCATTGCGATACAGCACTGCCGATGCGACCAGGGCGATGGGCATTGCAAGCGCAGACCAAAGACCGGCGTGCAGGGGCGACAGCGCAACTGCCCAGAGGATGATCGTTGGGGCCAGCACCCACCAGCTTTTGCGCCAAAGCGATGGAACGGTTACGGTTGCCGAGTTTAGCGCGGCCCGCAATGAAACACTCACTAGCGAGGCCCCGCTACTCAGTTGAACACCGATGCGACGTCATTCTCCGGGCGAAGCCGACGATAAATTTCCATCCAGGGGGCAATGGCGACCGGCGTAACCACCGTGCCACCGATCAGGATCAGCGCCCCCAAGAACAGGACCAACCCCTCGAAGTTGGCAAGCCAATGTCGCGGGTCCTGCAGGAACGTCGCGAAATTTTCGGGATGGGGCGTCGAGTGCCAGATTGAAAGACCTCCGGCAAACCCGACAATCGTAAGAACCAGATAGAGAGCGCCACCGATCAGGCTGATCAGGAAACCAACCCCAAGCAGGGAAAGGGTATGGCCCTTGGTCAGTTCCCAGGACTCGAATATCCTCAGCTTATGCTCGGCGAAGGTCATCGGCGCGGCCATGGAAAGACGCAGGCTGACCCAGATCACAACGCCATAGACGAAAAGTTGCATGACCAGACGGACCGATAGCGCCAGCTGTGGCGACTGAAGGCTCAGCATCGCGACGATGATGATCTGCGGAATGCTCAGAACCAGCTGCAAGATCATCATCAGAATGGACATGACGAACGCCAATAGCATCAACCACAGTTCCTGCCCTCCCAGCCGCATTGAGGCGAATCCGACGTCATCCGGCGTGAGAACCGAGCGATAGATCGCCCCTTGGACAACTGCGCTGATAACCATCGCGCCAAGCAGAAACAGAAAATAGTAGCCGAGAAATGCGCCAAGCGAGCGCAACAGCATACCCGGATTGAGTCCCGCGGCCGAAGCGGTTGCGCCCGAAGTCGACAAAAAAGTGAGCACAGCGCCACCGATGGAGACGAACATCAGCGTCAGAAAGGTGACAAACACCAGAGACCAGACCAGTGACGACAACGGCCTCCGGGTCAGGAGTCCCAATCCTGAAAACGCGACATCACCGAAATTGATTGTAGCCATCCGAGCCCCTCCGTTTCCGCGTTACGCTCAACGCCTTACACTCCCGCCGCCATGCCCGTACATTCTCGACGTTGAAATTTCGCGACAATCTGATGCGAAGTCGCCGTCAAATCATGAAAACGTCGCGGCGAGGTCGGGCCCCGACAGGTCGCGGTACGCCCGCGCCCACGGCGCGCCAGTAATTGCGAAAGAACAACCGGTCAGCGGAACCGAGACCAGCCCGCCGATGATCAGAAGCGGAGTCAGGCTCGAAAAAATGGCGGCCGGTGGTTGCTGGAAAAACGTGCGCAGGCCCGGCAGCCCGCCCGCTACCGAGCCAAGTGCGCCCAGTCCGACAATGAGGGCCAGCAGGCCAATGACGATCTCCGCGGCGATCAGAATTGCGAACAGGCAAAGCGCAATCATGAAAAGTCCGCCCGCGTGGCGCCGGGTCAGAGCCCAGGCGTCGAGAAGATGCATCTTTCCGTCGTCGACTATCATCGGAGCGACCAGCGAAAGACGCAGCGCCACGTAGGCCAGAGCGACGAACGTCGCAATCACGCCAAGGATTCCCACGATCGCGGCAGCCGTCCCCGCATGGGCGGCCGCAAGACCCGCGACGATCAGACCGATCACCAGCATTGGCGCGATGATGGCGAAGGCCAGGACGAAAAACGCGGCGATCGTCAAAATGGTCACGAACAGCTCGGCTGATCCTATGCGCAGATAGGCAAATCGGCCCTGTTCGGGGTGCAGCACCGCACGGATCACCGCACAGTAGATCACCGACCGGACCAGAACGCCTCCGAGGTTCAGCAGCATGCTGATGCTCTGCATTCCCATCATGCGCTGGATCATGTCCGTCGACATAGGCATGGCGACCGGAACCTTTGATCCGGCGCTTGCCTGCACGTTGCTGAGCGCTTGCGAGGCGAGGTCGATGAAAAATGGTCCGAACACCGATAGCGTCATCGCCGCAATCGCCAGCTGCAGCACCCCCCAGGCGAGAACGGACATGGGACGCCGTCGAATCACACCGAATCCGGCGCCCACCGCATCGCCGATCGAAAGTCCCGCCATCGCCACCCCCTGAGTGTTTCCATCGGCCTGCCATCGAGGTTGCACCGGCCGCGCCACTTCCGCAAGCTATGCTCCGGGCGTAGAGCTCACCGCCATGTCCGAACAACCCATACACATTATCGGCGGCGGCCTAGCCGGGTCTGAAGCAGCCTGGCAGGCCGCCCAGGCAGGGATCCCGGTGATCCTGCATGAGATGCGCCCAGTCGTTGGCACCGCAGCGCACCAGACCAATCAGCTGGCGGAACTTGTTTGTTCCAACTCCTTCAGGTCCGATGACTTCGAATACAATGCGGTTGGCCTGCTGCATGCCGAAATGCGGCGGCTTGGGTCGCTGATCATGGCCTGTGGCGACGAACATCGCACGCCGGCCGGCGGTGCGCTGGCGGTCGATCGCGAGGGCTTCGCCGGCGCAGTGACGCGCGAGATTGCCGGCCATCCACTTATCAGCATCGAGCGCGAAGAGGTCGCGGTTCCACCAGCCGATTGGGACAATGTGATCATCGCCACCGGACCGCTGAGCTCAGAGGCGCTTACCAGCCATATCCTCGCACTTACCGGTGAAGACCAGTTATCGTTCTTCGACGCCATCGCACCTATCGTTCATGCCGAAACGATCG
>JANXTX010000086.1 GCA_025352165.1 Caulobacteraceae bacterium
CCCGAACCAAAGCGCTCCCAACGTTACGTTGAAATATGCTGTTGGCGATCAGCCACAGCCGCACGACCCGCGTCGGACGTTCGCCATAGGCCGCATGGGTATCCGCCCACAGGTTGCGGCTCTCGTCGTGCCAGCGGCCAAGTCCGTCGCGAGGCGTGCGGATCACCCATTGTGTCTCCCGGTCGCACCAGAAATTGAGAGGGCAATCGAAGAAATGGTCATGCGGCAGGCCGGCCGACCACATGAACGTCAGGTCCCTGCCATTTTCGAACTCCACGGCGACCGAGAGATAGTCGTGGGTCAGCTGGATATCCTCCGGCAGTCGGGAGGGCAGGGCGTCGACCATCCACGACCATTCCAGGCGTGTAGCGGGGGTCAGCACGTGGTTGACCTCTGTCTGCAGGATGCCGACGTCGCCGTGGGTGGAAATACGGATCTCATCCTGGTCGCCACCTGAATAGACCGTGCCGTCGCCCAGCCGTCAGAGATAGCGCCAGCCGTCCGGCGCGGCACTTGCCGTCGCCGCCGCATCCGTCCGAGCCACCCGAACCCGCAGCGCCCCGGTCGTCTTCGCCCGCTGCGTCGATATCAGATCTCCGTCCGGCGAGGCCCATTCGCTGAGGCCCTTGATGAACAGCTCGACCTCCTCATCGGCCCAGGCTGTAAAGACATGATCATTGTCCGCCGGCTTGGCGATCTCGGTCGCGCCGGCGACGCGGACCCACCGCGTGGATTTTGGCTCCATCACTACGCCCAGTAGCTTGGACAGCCAGATCGCCCCACGCGCCGACACTGCGAACCGCTCGCCGGCGGTGACAACAAGGCCGCTGCCGCGCCATGCGGTTTCGGAGGCGGCAATCATCAGGTTTGGCGCCTCGATGGCGAAAGTAGCGGCCTCCACGGCGCTAGTTTCGCGACCGATCCGGCGGAGTTCGCCTATCTGCTGAGCCGCAAAACGCAAGAAGGTGGCGCTGCGGGCGAGGGGTGAGCGGTGCGTTTACAATGCTGTGGATTTCCCTGGCCGAGGCGACTGCAATGGCTCAGTTTACGCGCGATGCGGCACAATAAAAGGCACGGGACTCCTGATGCCGCCCGCGCATCTGCCTTTCGCGACCTTAGCGAGGCCTTCGAGAGCACACCACGGAGGTACGAAGACCACAAAGGAACCCAAAGGCAATCTTTGGTAGACTTCGCCGAAGGCGTGTATCACGCCTTGACGGAAGGTCGCCGGCTTTGCCGTCAAAAGGCCTTCGTGTCCTTCGTGCCTTCGTGGTGCGCTTTCTGTAACCTCCATCCAAAGCGTTCGCGACAACGGGCGAACACACTGTTTCTCCCGATTTCTCTGGCGGACGGGACCGCGGCTATCGCATGGCCTCGTGATTGTGCGATTTACTGGCCCGGAAGTCGACGCTACGGACACTGGACAACACAGCCGGGCCGCGCAATCGGGCTTCATGCGCAGGAGGAAACATGTCGCAGCCACCCAGGACGTTGAGCCGCGAGGATGTCAGGCAATGGAGCCGGTCGGCGGACGTCGTCGTGATCGGCCAGGGTATCGGCGGGGTGTGCGCCGCGCTTGAGGCTCACCGAGGCGGTGCGAAAACACTGATCGTGGAACGCGCGAGCGGCGGCGGCGGGACCAGCGCCACGTCAGAGGGCATCTTCTATCTGGGCGGCGGCACGGCGGTGCAGCGGGCTTTGGGCGTCGAGGACGATGCCGAAGCGCTTTTTCAGTTCCTCAAAGCCAGCACCAGCGCCGACGAGGACAAGTTGCGCGCATTCGCCGACGGCAGCGCCGCGCATTTCGACTGGCTTGAGGCGCAGGGCGTGCCGTTTTCCCGCGTCGCCTTCACCGGCAAGGCGGTGTCGCTGGCTGGCGATGAAGGCGGCTTGCTGACAACCGGCAATGAAAAGGTCTGGCCCTATCGCGACGTCGCCCGCCCCGCCGCGCGCGGGCATCAGGCGCGACGAACAAAGGATCAGAGCTCCGGCGGGCTGGCCATGGCCGCGCTGCTGGCGCGCTGCGAGGCCGAGGGCATCGATGCGCTGTACGATACGCAGGCGCTGGCGCTGATCGTTGAGGGGGGCCGCGTGATCGGCGTGCGTTTGAAACACGACGGCGGCGAGATCGACATCGAGGCGCGCCGGGCGGTGGTGCTGGCGACCGGTTCATTCAATGCCAATCCCCAGATGGTGGCGGAGAATGCGCCGCTGATCAGCGAAACGGCGCGACCGATCGGTATTCCCTACAACGACGGCTCGGGTATCGATCTGGGTCGGTCCGCGGGCGGCGTGGTGGAGGGCATGGACGGTATCATCGCCACGGCTTCACTTTACCCGCCGGCCCAGCTGATCAAGGGCATCGTGGTCAACGCGCAAGGCGAGCGGTTCGTGGCCGAGGATGTCTATCACGGACGGCTGGCGTCCTATGTCATGGAGCAGCCGGGCCAGACGGCCTATCTCATCCTCGATTCTGAGATCTTTGCCTATCCCGAGACCGTCGACGCGCGACACGCACTGGTGGATGGCTGGGATACAGTCGAGGCCATGGAGGCCGGACTGGAGCTGCCGGAAGGATCACTGGCGAAGGCGCTGGAAACCTATAACGCCTCGGCGCGCGGCGGCGAGGACGAGCAGTTTCACAAATACCACGACTGGGTGAAGCCGCTCGACAAGCCGCCCTACGCCGCATTCGACATCTCCTTCAACAAGTCGATGTACGCCTACCTGACCCTCGGCGGCCTTAAGACCGACGTCCACGGCCGGGTGCTGGACGAAGCGGGTGCGCCGGTCGCCGGCCTCTACGCCGCCGGCGCCTGCGCGGCGCAGCTGACGAAAGATGGCAAGGAATACGCCAGCGGCCTGACCCTGGGCCCGGGGTCGTTCTATGGCCGGGTGGCCGGGCGGCATGCCGCACGGGGCGAGATGGAGTAGACCGTCTTCGTTGTATCTATGCTCGACGCCTATCGGCTTGATCGAGCACGTGCAGCGATTTCGGAAGCCTGCTGACGCATGCTATTGACGCAAAATGCATAAGATTGCATTATGCAATTATGAATTCCGCCTATCAGTCTGCATGCACCTGCCTGCGATCGTGGTCATTGGCCAAATACGTGGTCTCCGGCTCGGGCATGATCACTGTGTTCGAAGCATTCCCACAACAAAACAGAGGGATAGGTCAAGGGCGGCGATCCACCTGCCCGCCAGAGCCCATCAATCCGCCGCCGTCAAACCGCCCGTCGACCGCCAAAAGGCTGCCATTTCCTGCCAGGAAACCGCCATTCCGCGCCAGGCTGCCGCCACCCGACTGCCACGGATTTCAGGCGATCCTCGAACGCCGGTCTGACCGTTTTTTACCGGTATTATGGCGCAAACCCCGGAAGATTTCCCTAGCAAAAACAGCGGGCGCTCACGGACAATCGGGCCATGTCCAGCCCGATCCGCCCAACCAGCCGCCGCCGCCTGCCAGGCCGCGCCCCCTACGTGGTGACGGCGCTCCGCCGCAAGTATGCCGAGGTCAAGGGACGCGGGGACGCCGAGGCGATGGCCCACGTCGGCGCCACGCTCCTGTTGTTCGCCCCCGGCGAGGACTTGGCCGCAATCCGCGCTGTACGCCCCTACAAGGCCGATAGAGAGCATTGGTCACGCGCGGCGCTGGCGATCATGCGCGCCGACCGGACGC
>JANXTX010000096.1 GCA_025352165.1 Caulobacteraceae bacterium
ACTGCACTCTCCTCGAAGCGTCGGCACCCCGCCGCCGCACTTCATACGCCGTATCGAATATGGCCGGACGGCTGAATTTGTGTCGCGAGTTCGGCATTGCTCGCATCGTCGCTCATTTCAAAGCCGCATTCCAGGGACGCCGCACATACTTGGCAGATTAGTGCACTGTCACCGTAATCTCAGGCCTTTGCCTGTCGCAATGTCCCCTGATATTCCCGATGGGCCGAACCGGTTGTCAAGGGCATGGAATTCAAGGTTGTGGCTCAAGATCAGGAAATCGTTCGTAAATCTTGGCCCTGATTCGAATATATATCTCCGCCATAACTCCCCCGACACCCACTCGGTACTCATTGAATTCGTTATCCGGACACTGTTCTCTTATATCAAATAGAGACTCGTTCATGACCATGGTGGCTTGGTCCATGGTTTTGAGTATCTTCATTGCGATGGTCTTGTCAGTAAACACCGTTTATCTCGCTCCGCAAATTGTGAATTCGACCTCTTTTCCTATCGCCTCAAGGAACCGGCACTAGATTGCGCGGGGGGAATAGGCGCGACAACTCGCTGACGATCCAATAGGCGATAGCGAGCGCGCCGGCAGTGCCTGCTGCCTTCACCGCCGGCTTCAGATCCGTCTGACGCGCGGGCTGCCGGTCAGCATCTGGATCACGCTCTCCGCTTGGCAGAAATCCCCGCGCCTTCATGCATTCCACCAAACACCGATTGAAGGTTGCGCCATAGTCGCGTGTAGGGAGGGCTACGTCGCTGCAGTGCCTAATGCATTCTTCCTTTGCCGCACGGCCCTCCGGACATAGCGTGTCGGATGCAAGCCCTGATGGGTCCGCCCAATTCACTGGATCTCCGTCGACATACCCATACAAATTTGCCCCCGCGTCGATGCCCAGCGGGTCGGTCTCGATGTAGCGGCCGAGGCTCGGGTCGTAGTCGCGGTAGCCGTTCTGGTGCAGGCCCGAGGCGCTGGCCTCGCTCTCGAACCATTGCCCCGGCAGGCGCAGGTCCAGCAGGCTGGCCGTGCCCGACAGCGTTCCCTGATTGCCGTATGGGTCGCTGTAGCCGCTCCAGGCGATCGACTTGTTGTTCCGGGTGACCAGAAGCGGCTCGTCGATCTGGCCTGTGGTCACATATTGCGGCGAGGTCGCGCCGCCGCTGACGATGAACATCCCCACCAGCGAATCGTCCAGCCAGACATATTCCTTGGTCATCGCGCCGGTCACCGCGTTCTCCTCGGCCAGCACGTGGCCGTCGGTGTCGAACACATAGGCCGTCTGCGCCGCGCCGCCGCCGAACGTCTGGCGCCACACTCGCCGGCCGGCGAAGTCATAGCCATAGGCGCCCTTGGCTGTGCTGCCCTTGCTGACGCCGGACAGTCGCCTGGCGGCGTTGTAGGTGTAGTTATAGGCGCTCGCGCCCGCCGGCTTGTCGGTGGAAAGATCGCCGCCGGTCCGATAGGAGAACGTGCGCTGATTGGCGCCGGCCAGCTTCGTCTTAGTGATCTGGTTCGAGCTCGTCGCCACCGTGATCGAAACCGGCGAGGCCGTGGCCCCGGTCTGGGTCAGGTTGCCGTTGGCGTCGTAGGCATAGGTGTCACTGCCCCACAGGCCGCTGGAGACGCCGGTCAGCACCCGGCCGCTGTTGGTATAGGTATACGACGCCGCCCGCCCCGTTCCGGCGCTGTCGGTGACGCCCGAAAGCCGCCCGTCCGTCTGCCAGGAAAAGCCCAGATTGAGCAGCGCCGCCCCCGAGGCCGGCGCGAGCGTGATGCCGGTCAGGCGATAGTCGGCGTCATAGGCGCGGGTCAGGTTCAGACCGTTGCCGTAGCCGAAACTCTGCAAGGGTCCGAAGGGTTCATAGACCGCGCCACTGACGAAGGTCGTCGATGGGCCGCCGGTGGGCGGGACGCTGATTGCCGTTATCAGGCCGTCGGTGGTCCGGGTGATATTGACCGCATCGCCGGACGGGTAGGTGATTTTGGTGACCTTGCCATTGGCGTCATATTGGTAGCCGACGGTGAACGGCGTCGCCAGGCCGCTGAGGTTGATCACCTTTGCGTCCGAGATGATCCGGCCTTGCGGGTCGTAGGTCAGGCTGGTCGAGCCGGAGGCGTCGGTGACGCTGGTCAGGCGGCCGACACCGTAATTGCCGCCGGCGGTTGCATCATAATAAAAAGCGACATTCTGTGTCGCGTCACTGGGGAAGGTCTGTGTCGCGCGCCGGTTGGCGGCGTCATAGGTGAAGTCCGTTTCGATGCCGTCGCCGTCGACACGCTTGGTCAGGTTGCTGCCGAGATCGTAATAGTAGACGATCGTTCCACGGTCGGGGCTGACTTCCTGGATGATATCGCCGAAGCCGTCCACCCAGCGGTTGGTGGAGTTCGATCGTGCGTCGGTCAGCTTGTTGAGGTTGTCGGCATTGTCATAGCCGTACTGTGTCGAATAGCTCTGCGGGTCCGTGGCGGTCATCAGGCGGTTCAATGGATCGTACGCATACTGGCGCTGGTTGCCGGTTCCACCCACGGTCAAGGGGGGATCGATGACCGAAGTCAGGTTGCTGAGGTTGTCGTAGGCGATATTCCAGATCTGCGACGCAGCGCCGATCGACTGCTGGATGCGGCCCCAGTCGTCGTATTGGGCTGTGTGGCTCTGCGCCACGGTCCCGGAAGCGGTCTTGGTTATCAGTGACAGTGGGTCGTCGTTGTTGTCATAGGTATAGTTGCGGGTCTCGCCGCGCACATTGGTGACCCTGGTCAGGCGTTTGCCCGCATCATACAGGTATTGCAGTGTCGCGCCCATCGGCAGGGTCACCTGGGCCAGATCGCCAACCGCGTCATAGGCGAACTGGTAGTATGACTGCGCGGAGCCGGGGTTGACGGTCGCGCCGGTGAGCCGCCCGTGAATGTCATAGGTCAGCGTCGTAGTGACACTGTTGGGATCGACCACCGTCAGCGGGGCGCCGCGCCAGTCCCAGGCCGTCACGGTCGTGGTCTCGTTCGTTGTCGACGTGAGAGCCCTGCTGATCGTCTGCAGATAACCTTGGCCGTTGTAGCCGATCGTGGTGGTGTCGATCGCGCCCGACGTCCAGCGTGGTCCATGTATCGTTACGATCTGGCCCAGGGGATTCCAGACATAGTTCCAGCTACGGGTCAGGCCGTTCGTCGGATAGGGCGGACTCATCAGGCTGGTCTGATCGACCTGCGTCTTGCTGAGCACGGCGCCGGCCGCGTTGTAGTTGAACGTCGTGGTCAGCAGGCCGGGCTGGGTGATCGTGCCGGGTTCCCGCCAATTGGGATTCCAGGTGGTCGTCGTGGTCCGCGGCGCGCTGCTGGTGGACGCCTCGACTGTGATCGCGGGCATGCCACGCGGATCATGCGTCAGCGATTCGACGTTGCTGTTCTCGTCGGTGATCTGCGAGGTGAAGCCGTCCGAGCCGTACAGGTAGGATCGGGAGGTGGCCGGTGAACTCGTGGTCTTCTGGGTCAGTTGCAGGCCCTGCGCGCTGCTGTACCAGGTATAGGTCTCGACATCGCCCAGGGGGTTTGTGACCGTGCGCGTGTAGGGGCCGGCGCCGGGCGGCGCCGACGCCGGGATCGCCGAGTAGGAGGTTACCGTATAGGCGCCAACGTCTGAGGGGTTGCCGGTGACGCTGCTGGTCGTAGCGAAGCCGCTGGCATCATATGTGACGCCCCAGCGCTGCACGCCGTTCGCATCGAAGACACCGGTGACCGCCAGCGGGAAGCTGGCGTTGTTATATTGGTATGATGTCGAATCCTGCACCACCGCGTTGTTGTCGAGATATTGCACCTGCGTCAGGATGTCGGGCTGCGCCACGCCGGTTCCCGAGGCGATCGGGCTGTAGGTGTAGTTGATCTGGTGGTTGTAGGGCGTGCTGCTCGCCGAAACGATCGTTGCCGATGAAATCGCCAACGGCGCGCCGGTACTGAGATTGTACTGCCACGAAAAATTGACGGTATTGCCGTTGCCATCGGTGATCGAATTAAGCTGAAGCGGGGAAACGAGAGCCATGCTCACCGTCGCGCGGGGATAGCCGGCCGCGATCGTGTAGGTCCCCACGCCGCCCTGGCCCGATCCCGCTCCGGTGATCACCGTGGCCGCGTCGGCGCCGGAGCTGAACAGGCCCTGTCCCGTAACCACCGCGCCTGAGCTGACCGCGCTCACCGAAAGCGTCGTGGTGCTTGTCTCCGTCGCCGTCACGCTGGTCGGCGGCGGGGTGGCGGGCGCGATCGCCGTCAACAGCGCCGACGAAACGATTTGCGAAACACTGACGGTATAGGTTCCAGGGCCGCCGGTGCTTCCGGCGCCAAGGCCTGTAATGACGGTTCCGGCAGTAACGCCCGGCCCCTCGACGACTTGTCCGACAGCGATGGCTCCCTGCGTCACAGCCGTGATTGTGAGGGTGGTTCCGCTGATCGAACCGGTCACCAGCGCGGGCGCGGCGCTGGCCGTCAGCACGCCCGTCCCAACCGCCTGCGATACACTGACCGTATAGGATCCTGGCCCTCCAGTGGTCCCCGTTGCCATTGCGGTAATCACCGTGCCGGACGCCACGCCCGTACCCGTCAGGCATTGCCCAACCGCCAGTGGCGCGCCGGTGACCTGAGTAACGGTGAGGGCGAACCCTGAAATACTGCCCGTGGCCTGGGCGGGCGCCCCGTAGCCGAGCGACAGCGCGCCGCCGTTCCTCCGCAGGATCGCCACTGGTCTGGCGGTGGTGTAACCGCCCGTCGAAGGGCTGTAGAAGGTCTGTAGGACATAGACGGTGTCGTTTGCGCCCGTCAGCGTCCAGGTCGTACTGGTGTTGGTCAGCGTGGAAAGACTCGACGGCCAACCCGGTGTAAAGGTTCCGCCGCCGCCCATGTAACCGACAAACGACAGGGCGTACTCCGTCTGCGGGTTCGCGAACCCGACAGACCCGCCGGCGATCGGCACGACGGGCTGGTAGGTCAATGCCAGCGCGGGGGTGGCCGGAAGGAAGTTCAGAGTCCCGCCGCCGGGAGTCGTCAGCAGGACCGTTGACGTCCTCAGCCAGGAGGGCCCCAACTGGAGCTCGAACTGGAAATCATATTGCCAGTTGGCCAGGCCGATCGGGTCGGCGATCTTGGCGGCCAGCGGGTTCAGCGGGCGGCTGTGAAACAGACGCGTCAGAGACAGCGACCCGCTTGCGTTCCTGTAGTCATTGACGACGAAGCTCTTGTTTCCGGACAGCAGATCGATCGGCCTGGGCGTCGAGGCGGGGGGCGTTCCACCGGAATTGGGACATTGTCCATTCTCGCAGTTGGGCGGGATTGGCGGCGTCGCATTGTCACACCGGCCATATATTTGGCCGCCTGAGGGCCAATCGTTGTTCGGGCAGTAGTATTCCACCAGCGGCGCGTCGAAGTTCGGGTAAGGATTGCCGATCCACGTCGGCGAAAGAACCCACCAATATTGGCCATAGGGCTGATAGCCCGTAAACGACTGGCCCGGATTGGCGAAAAGCTGGAAGGCCTTTTGCGACGCGGCAAGTGGACCACTGTAGCACCATTGGCCGCCCCCTGGATTGCCGACGCACCATCCCACCGGGGAATAGGTGAATTGCGCCGAGGCTGACGTTGGGACGAGGGAGAGACCCAAGGATAGGGTAATTGCTGCGACAACGCCCGTTAGCGCAAGCGCCCTTCGGACCAGACGGCCGATGACGACCGTCGAAATCATTCCTTCAAATGGCCAAATGTTCCGCAAAGCCACCTCCCCAGGTCGTGGACAGGCGCCACCAAAGAATGATTGGCGCCCCCACTGGCTCGCAGTCAGCGTCTCATGGGCTCGGTTCTATTGAAACAGGAGCGCCGTTCACTTTCATGTGACACGACCGCGCTTTTGCTCGCGCCCCTCACCCCCGGTCCCGCATCAGCCTTCCCTGCACGCGCCTCCAGTCGCGCTCGGCTTCGGTGTGGCGTTTATCGGGGGCGGTTTTGCCTTTCGCTAGGGCGAGTTCGAGTTTGGCAAGGCTCTTGTCGTTCCAGTAGCGGTGACCTCCTGGAGAATGTCCGCGCCAAGGAAGCCGCCCACGCGACCATCCCGCGCCTGGCCGACACTATTGTATTCCGGTGGTATTCCGGTGGGTGGTATTCCGGTGGGTATTCCGGTGACGCTGCACTGAACTCCTGGCGCCGCGGCCTGCGGTGGCCCGACCAATGCGTAGAGGCGATCGCCACAATCTGCGACGTGGTCACCCGCAATTGACTCCGCTGACGGGTACCGCGACGGCGACTGGAATATTTCGGGCCGCTTGCCAGGGGGCGGGGCCAAAGCCAAAGTGGCCGGCGTCCACTGAAAGACCGACATGACCGAAGCCGCCATCCCCGATGCATCCGAGCCGGTCCCCGCCGGTCCGGCGCCGCGCTCGGAGCGGTCGTCCAATCTGGTCGGCGCGGGCATCCTTGCCGCCTGGCTTGCCCTGGGCGCCGGACTGTTCCTGATGCGCCCGCCGCCTCACATCCTGACCTTCGCCTTTGTCATGGTCGGCTGGGTTCTCAGCGTGATGGCGCATGAGTTCAGCCATGCCTTCGTGGGGTGGATGGCAGGCGACCATACCGTCAAGTCCAAGGGCTATCTGGATTTCGATCCGCGCCGCTATGGCAATCTGCAGACCGCCCTGGTGATTCCCGTGCTGGCCCTGCTGCTGGGCGGGATCGGCTTTCCCGGCGGCGCGGTCTATCTGCGCACCGATCTGATGCGAAGCCGTTCGTGGCGCTCCGCCGCCGCCCTGGCCGGGCCGGCCGCC
Organism: Caulobacteraceae bacterium; assembly: GCA_025352165.1. Classification (GTDB taxonomy): domain Bacteria; phylum Pseudomonadota; class Alphaproteobacteria; order Caulobacterales; family Caulobacteraceae; genus Acaudatibacter. The sequence goes on from JANXTX010000096.1 coordinate 6,799, forward strand.
ACCGCCGGGATTCTGCTGCTGCTGGCGGCGTTCCTGTGGGTGTGGGCTGGTCTGGGCGCGAGCGGCGATCTCTATCCGGCCCTGACCATGCTGGCCTTTCTCCAGGCGACGGCGCTGATCCTCAACCTCCTGCCGATCCCGGGCTTCGATGGGTTCAACGCCATCCGCCCGTTTCTGCCGACCAGCCTGGCGCCGGCGATCCGCCGGGTGGAGCGTTTGGCGACCCTGATGCTGCTCGCCCTGATCTTCTTTGTTCCCGGCGGCGGCGCCCTGCTGTTTCGCGCCGCGGCCGCGCTGAGCACGACCGTCGGCCTTCGCCTCGACGCCCTGCAATACGGCTGGCGCGCCTTTCATTTCTGGAGCTAGGCCAAATCGGCCAGCCGCGGGCGTGCCCCAGTCTGAGAGGGTTGCGGATGTTGCCGTCTTTAACGGATGGGTTGACAAAATGCGATATAATCGCAATATGCAATTCTCTGTTTGGCCTTTTCGCTATGGACGTTCGTCATGACCGCAACCGCTTCCGTCGAGCCACGGCCAGGCGCCGCCACAACGGGGGCGCGGACAAGGCAATCCACCGTATTTAACGGTGATTTAACGGTGACGCCGCGGTTGGTTGCTGCGCATAAGGCTGCCCATGGGTGATGTTAAAACCATGAGTGTCGGTGTCGGCGAGGACGGCGTGCGGCTCGATCGATGGCTGCGCCGGCGCTGGCCGCATCTGGGCCAGACACAGATTCACAAGCTTGCCCGCAGCGGCCAGATTCGCGTCGATGGCGGCAGGGTCAAGGCTGACACGCGCCTGACCGCCGGCGCCATGGTGCGCGTCCCGCCGCTTCCCGATGCCCCGCCCCGCGAGGAACGCCAGGGTGTCAGTCCGCGTGACGCCGCCTTCGCCCGCGGTCTGGTGCTCTATGAGGACGAAGAAGTGCTGGTATTGAACAAGCCGGCTGGCCTGGCGGTCCAGGGTGGCACGAAGACCACCCATCACGTCGACCGTCTGCTCAGCGCCTGGGGGGAGGGGCTCGATCGCCCGCGACTGACTCACCGTCTGGATCGCGATACCTCCGGCGTGCTTGTGCTGGGAAAGTCGCCCAACGCCGCCGCGCGGCTGTCGGGCGCGTTCGCCAAACGCCGTGCGCAGAAGACCTATTGGGCGATCGTCGAGGGCAATCCACGTCCGGTCGACGGGACAATCGAGTTGCCACTGATGAAGACAGGGGTCGGCGACAGAGAGCTGGTGATGCCCGCTGATCCGAAACATCCCAACGCGCAGCCGGCCGTCACCGAGTTCGTCACGGTCTCCCGCGCCGGGCCCCGCGCGGCCTGGCTGGCTTTGCGCCCGCATACCGGCCGCACCCACCAACTGCGCGCCCATCTGCTGGCGATCGGTCATCCGATTCTCGGCGATCCGAAGTACAACACAGCGTCGTCGATCGAGACCTCCGGTCCGCTTAAGCTGCAGTTGCATGCCCGCCGACTGACCCTGCCACATCCAGGGCGTGGCCTGATCGATGTCGAGGCGCCGCTTAGCCCCGAAATGAAAGCCGGGTTCACCCGTTTCGGTTTCGATGTCCACGAAGCCGACGACGATCCGTTCAGCCGCCCGAAACGGCGATGATACAGCCGAAGGGAACACAAACATGGCAGAGCATGTCGCATCCGGAACCGTTCACGACAGCGGTCCGGGCAGCCTGAAAGTGGAGATCACCACTGGCGGCCAGACGTTTCCCGGTGACGAACCGGTCGATCAGGGCGGGACCGGTCTTGGACCAAATCCCTACGATCTGTTGTCGGCCGCGCTGGCCGCCTGCACCACCATGACCCTACGTCTCTACGCCGATCACAAGGCCTGGCCGCTAGAGCACATCTCGGTGAGCGTGGACCATCGAAAGGAGACCGGCGTTACGCCTCCAGACGTGTTCCACCGCTCCGTAATCTTGAGCGGTCCCCTCGATGACGAACAACGCCAGCGTCTTCTGCAGGTCGCCGAACGCTGCCCCGTCCACCGCACCCTGACCACCAGTTCCCGCATTATCACCGGAGCGGCCTAGAACCGCCTCACCAGAGGAACACGTTCGAGAATCCCAAGTGCTACTTGACCGCTCGGGCAAGCTTCTCCAGCGATTTCTCCAGTCGCGCGAAACCGGCGGTCATGCAGGCCATGATTGCCTCTGCATCCGCGCTAGGGAGCATCGGCGCCTGGCCGGCTGCTTTGGAGCGGATGCAGGCATAGGCCTCACGCAGACGGGCGGCGGAGTCGTACTCCTCGGTAATGTACCAGTTCAGCAGGTTTGCGGTCAGCGGATCGAACACACCCTCCGCCAACTGCTGCCTGATGTCCTTGAACGGGTCGGACGGCTCGTCCCTTTCGGATGGAATCTTGTCTTCATCGGCGATCTTGGGATTGGCGAGCTTGGCCAGACGCTTCTCGGCGGCGGGATCGTGTTTGGGGCGCGGCTCATAACCCAGTTCATTCAGCCGGCGCGTGAACACATCACCGTGGCTGGTTTCACGAGCCGCGACGAAGCGCAGGGTGCACGCAAGATCCGCGTCATTGGTCGCGTCCGCCCAGGCGCGCAGGGTGACCCCGGCGCTTGTTTCGGCGAGTGATATTGCGTTGAGCAATCCCAGATAGGGCGGTTTGGCGGGTGTCGACATTGGCGTTTTCCTCTTTGGCGCGGAGAATGCCAGTGGCGAACTCCGTCAATAGAAACACCGTATGCCCAGGTTGCCGCATGCGGCAACCCGATTGATCTTCAGACAATCAATGCATTGGTTGATGCAACCGCGGCGCTGTCGGGGAAAACAATCGTATCCAGCCTGGTCCGATCGATACCGAGGTGGTCGCGCAGGACGCCCTTGAACAGGCTGCGCATGTCCATGGTCGGAGCGGTATCGCGGTTCTCGAACAGTCTGTTCTCGGCGAGGGTCGGCCAGTCGCCGATGATGCCGCCGCGCCTGATCGCCCCGCCCAGCAACAGCGCCGTCGAGGCCGTGCCGTGATCGGTGCCATCGGTCCCGTTGATCCGCGCGGTGCGGCCGAACTCTGTGGCCACCACGACGACGGTGTCTCGCCAGACATCGCGCTGGGCAATGCTTGATGATCCGTGCGGCGACGCTCTCCCGCTCAGGCCACCCTCGAGACTGTCGATGAAAGCGTCAAGGTAGGTCAGCCTCGCTGACAGCACCCCTGTCTGGCCGGCGTGGGTGTCGAAGCCATCCAGTTCCAGGCCGACAATGCTGGCGCCGCCAGGCTGAGTCATGAAGCCGGCGAGCGTCGCGCCCAGCTGCCTGGCCTGCCCGACGGCCTGACCGTGCGGCGCGTAGGCAGCAGCTTGCATGCCGACCATCGGCTGAGCACTCATCGTTGGTGGCGGGCCGATTTCCATCGCCGCCTCCCGGGTCGCCACCTTGGCCATCGATTGCGTCGTCAGGCCGCCCGCGAGCGCCGGCCCCAGCAGTGGGTCGTTCGCGTAGAGGTCTTGCAGGATACCCACCAGGCGCGCGTCGCGGCCCTGTAGCCCACCGGGAGACCAGGAGGCAGCCTCGATTCGGCCGCGCAGCAGCAGCGGCGCCGTCGGACCCAATGACAGGGCCTTGACCGTCCCCGGCGCTCCCATTGTCTCGACCGCGCGATTGAGCCATCCGGAGCTGGTTCCGTACGCAACCGTCGTCCCGCCCTCCAGAACGTCCTGGGCCTCGAAATGGGACCGCTCACGGTCGGGCGAGGCAATCGCCGGCGCGATCCGGACCTGCCCCTTCATGGATAGCGAATGGACCGCCGCGAGCGCCGGGTGCAGTCCGAATGTGTCATCCAGGGGAAGCGCCCCGCCGACCTGGCCCGGAGCCGCAATGGCGAGGGAGCCTCTCAATCTGGCATAGTTCGCATCGCCAAATGGCGGGGATACTGTCAGGCCGTCCATGCCCCCACGACAGATGATCACCACGAGACGGCGTTTCGCAAGGTCGCCCTCGCCGGCGGCGACCGCCCGCGAGCCCAGGAACTGCACGGAAAATCCCGCCCCGAACAGGCCCGCGAGCGCGCCTCTGCGGTTTAGACCTGGCGATTTGAAGTGATGGGTCATCGACGTTGAAACTCCGGGCTCATCAACAGGATCGCGAGGCCTTCACCCCGCGTCTCGGCGCGCGCGATCGCCGTAGCCGTGGCCGGGGTCAGCCGCTCGCCGAGCGCGAGGGACGCCACCCGCCGGGGGTCAAGGTCACCGACCGTGTTGGCGGCGAAATTCTCGCTCCAGTTCATCCGCTTGATGATGGCGTCCGGCGCGCACCACACCTGCGCTTCTTCCGGCCAGCCTTTCGGCGAGGGGGGCGCCAGCGGCTTCTGGCCCATCACCGTCATCGTCGCGACGACGGACGACGTGTCCTTTGGCAAGGCGCCGGCGGCTCGATAGGCGGACGCGAGGAACTCGTAGGGCGTCTTGAATTTCCGCGGCGCGGGTTCCCAGGCTTCAGGCGCTTCGACCAGCGTGCGCGCAACCGCGGCCAGGTTCCCATCATTGGCCAGGTAGGATCGCTTCAGCCGATCAACCAGCGCGGGAGGCGGGTCGTCAGCGACAAAATGCCGGGCGATCTTGACAGCAAGGTGATGGGCGGTGTGCGGGCTGGCCGCGAGGTCCTTCATGACCGCGCGGGCCTGCGCCTCGCCGTCCTCGACATAGCGCCTGCCCATGATCGTGCGAGCACCCGGCTCATGCGAGCGCTCATGGAAAACCAGCTTCCCGTAAAGGCTATCAGAGTCGTGCTCGCCGGCTACCCCCCAGCCGGTCATGGCGCGGGCAAACTCGGTTACATCGGTTTGGCCGTAGCCGGCTTCGAGCCCGACCGTGTGCAATTCCATGATCTCGCGGGCGAGGTTCTCGTTCAGGCCGCCATGCTTTCCGTTTCGCTTCTGGTTCTGCGCGGTCACGCTGTCTGGTCCGATCGAGTGGGCCTCATCCAGATAGTAGAGCATGGCGGGGTGGCTGGACGAAGCTGCCAGCATGTCCTCGAATCGGCCGAATACCCGCGGCCGAATCGCCTCGTTCTCGAACGGACCGGCCAGCCCCTGGTTGTTCGCCTTTGCGGATGAAATCGTGAAATGGTTGAGCCAGAACAGCGCCCAGCGCTCGCGGAAACTTTCGGGAGTGGAAATAGCCAGTTGCAGGCGGTCCATGAAATCGCCGGCCGAATCGCCACGCAATTGACCTCGGTCTTTCTTGGTCTCGATCTTGGCTTGGGAACCATCCTGCTTGTCGGTCGACCTGGCCGCCTTGAAGGCAAAATAGGCGGCCATTCGCTGCGCGCTGGTGGCGGGCGGCTGCTGGGTGAGTTCTGCGCCGACCTCGCGAATCTGGGCCAGCAGATAGCCGCGGGGATCGGTCCGCGCGTTCTCTATGTCGCCCGCGCGGGCGCCGAGTCCGAATCGGGTCGAGGCGATCGCGGCATTGATATTGTTCTGGGTCGTCATGCCCCGTGTCCTTGCCAAGCGGCGTGTGTTTCGGAGATTGAACGCATGGGTACGACGAATCCGTCGGAACTCGGGCATGATCTCGCGAAAGGACCGCCATTGAGCCGAAAACGCGGTGAATTGGAACGCCCGCGGCGTTTCTATAAATCTGTTTCAGTCGTTCGGTCGGACGACGGCTGGGCCATTGCTCTGGATGGCCGTGCGCCAAAGACTCCTGGGGGAACGTTGCTCGTCGCGCCGTCGGGCGCGTTGGCGGAACTCGTGGCGGGCGAATGGTCCGCGCAACTCGACCATATCGAATATGCGGAGATGCCCGCGACGCGAATGTTGCACAGCGCGATCGATATTGTCGCCCGGTCCAGGTCGGAGACCGAGGCCTTGATCGTCCGCTATGCGGGTTCCGACCTGCTTTGTTATCTGGCCGATGGCCCGGAAAGTCTCATCCGTCGTCAGCAGGCGGCGTGGGGACCGATCATCGACTGGGCGCGCGATGATCTGGGCGTCAAGCTGATTCAGACACGGGGCGTCGTCCACCAGGTTCAACCCGCGGCGAGCCTGTCGATTGTGGAACGCATTGCTGCGGAGGCCGATGTTTTCAGTCTGACTGGAATGGCGTTCGGCGTCCCGCTCCTGGGCTCATCGGTGTTGGCGATGGCTCTGCGCGCGGGGCGGATAGATGCCGTCGAGGCGCACGCGGCGTCCAGGGTCGACGAGTGTTTCCAGGAAGAAAGATGGGGCGTGGACGAGGAAGCGGCGGGCCGTTCAGCAATGCTCCTGAGGGACACAATCACGCTCGAGCGGTGGTTCGCCGCCCTGCGTGCGAATTGAGCTAACTTGTCAGCGGGCACATGCGAGGCTAGGGCAGCGCGTTCGGACAGGGAGGCGCGTGGCCATGCAACACATTCTTGAAGAACTTGAAAAGCGTCGCGCACAGGCGATCGCCGGTGGCGGTGAGCGCCGCATCGCGGCTCAACACGCCAAGGGTAAACTGTCAGCTCGCGAACGAGTGGCCTTGCTGCTCGACGAAGGATCGTTCGAGGAGTTCGACATGTTCGTCGAACACCGCAGTCACGACTTCGGCATGGAGAACCAGCGGGTCCCCGGTGACGGCGTGGTTACCGGCTGGGGCACGATCAATGGCCGGGTCGTCTACCTGTTCTCCAAGGACTTCACGGTCATTGGCGGTTCGCTCTCGAAGGCGCAGGCCGAGAAGATCGTCAAGGTTCAGGAAATGGCGGTTCGCAATGGTGCCCCGATCATCGGCCTGTTCGACGCCGGCGGCGCGCGGATCCAGGAAGGGGTGGATTCGCTCGCGGGATACGCGGACATCTTCCTGCAGAACGTGCTGGCTTCAGGTGTCGTGCCGCAGATCAGCGTGATCATGGGCCCCTGCGCGGGCGGCGACGTCTACTCGCCGGCGATGACCGACTTCATCTTCATGGTGAAGGATACCTCGTACATGTACATCACCGGTCCTGACGTGGTGAAGAAGGCGGTGAACGAGGACGTCAGCCATGACGACCTTGGCGGCTGGCGCGTCCACGCGATGAAGTCCGGCGTTTGCGATGGCGCCTTCGACAATGACCTGGAGGCCCTGACGCAGGTCCGCCGGCTGATCGATTTTCTGCCGCTCTCCAATCGGGAAAAAGCCCCGACGCGTCCCAGCTTCGACGATCCCGATCGCCTGGAGTCGTCCCTGGACACGCTGATCCCCAGCGATCCCAACAAGCCCTATGATATGAAGGAGCTCCTGCTAAAGATTGTCGACGAGGGAGATTTCTTCGAGATTTCGCCGGATTGGGCGAAGAATATCATCATCGGTTTCGGCTGCATGGATGGCGACACGGTAGGTTTCGTCGCCAACCAGCCGCAGGTGCTGGCCGGCGTGCTCGACATCGATTCATCCCGCAAGGCGGCGCGTTTCGTGCGCTTCTGCGACGCCTTCAACATCCCAGTGGTGACGCTTGTCGATGTGCCCGGGTTCATGCCCGGCACCAAGCAGGAGCAGGGCGGGGTGATCATTCATGGCGCCAAGCTGCTGTTCGCTTTTGCCGAAGCTACGGTTCCCAAAGTCACGGTCATTACCCGCAAGGCCTATGGCGGCGCTTTCGACGTGATGAGTTCCAAGAACCTGCGCGGCGACTTCAACTACGCCTGGCCGACCGCGGAGATCGCGGTGATGGGGCCAAAGCAGGCGGTGGAGATCATCTTCCGCGCGGACATCGGCGATCCCGAAAAACTTCTGCAGCGCGAGGCCGACTACAAGGCCCACTTCGCCACGCCATTCGTCGCCGCCTCACGCGGCTACATCGACGATGTGATCATGCCTCACGGTACGCGGCGACGTATCATTCGCGCGCTGAAGAGCCTCAAGGGCAAGGTCCTGACGAACCCAACCAAAAAGCACGACAACATTCCGCTTTAGTCGTCAGGACAGTTTATCACCGCGACCGATCGGGTCGGGAAGGCGTTGATCGTTCGGCACGAAGCTGAGCGAGATCGAATTGATGCAGTAGCGGAGCCGGGTCGGAGGCGGGCCGTCGGGAAACACGTGCCCCTGGTGGCTGCCGCACCGGGCGCAAAGCGTCTCGATTCGGATCATGCCGTAACTTGTGTCCTTGATGCTCTGGATGTGCGCCTCGTCGATCGGGGCGAAGAAGCTCGGCCAGCCGGTGCCGCTTTCGAATTTTGTTTTCGCCTGGAAAAGCGGAAGACCGCACAAACGGCAGCAGTAGGCGCCGTCGGTCTTGTTGTCGAGCAGACCGCCGCAGAAGGGCGCCTCGGTGCCGTGATGCAGAAGCACTTCGCGCTCCTCCCTTGTGAGGTTGGCCTCCAGCCGGGCGCGTTCTTCCGCATTTGGCGGTGAAAGGTCGAAACCGGTGGTTGACCTACGAGAGGCTAAGGTGTCGCTCATCGGTGCGTTCTCCTGGTGCATGACGCCCGGGCATGGTTGTCAACGTGGGCAACGGCGTCTAACTGCCCCGTAACATAGTGAACGAGCGGGCGGCCCCAAGCGAAATGTTCTCAAAAATCCTGATTGCGAACCGTGGCGAGATTGCTGTTCGGATAATCAAGACCTGTCGACGCATGGGTATCTCCACCGTCGTGGTCTACTCGGAAGCGGACGCCCTTTCGTTGGCGGTCGAGATGGCTGACGAGACCGTGTTCATCGGTCCGCCCGCGGCCAACCAGTCATATCTCGTGGCCGAAAAGATCATTGCCGCGGCGAAACAGACCGGCGCGGAGGCGATCCATCCCGGTTTCGGATTCCTTTCCGAGAAAGCCGAGTTTGCGCGCCAGTGCGCCGAAGCCGGCATCGTCTTCATCGGCCCCAATCCTCACGCCATCGATGCGATGGGCGACAAGATCGAATCGAAGAAGTTTGCAGCCGCCGCCAATATCTCGGTGGTTCCCGGGCACGTCGGCGAGATCGACGACGTCGACCACGCGACCCGCATCTCCGAAGACATCGGCTACCCGGTGATGATCAAGGCCTCCGCTGGAGGAGGCGGCAAGGGCATTCGCGTCGCGTGGAACCGGCGCGATGTTGAAGAAGGCTTTCCCGCGGTGCGCGCCGAGGCGAAGGGCGCGTTCGGCGACGATCGTATCTTCATCGAGAAGTTCATCGAGAATCCGCGCCATATCGAAATCCAGGTGCTCGGCGACAAACACGGACACGTGGTGCACCTGTTCGAGCGGGAATGTTCGATTCAGCGGCGCAACCAGAAGGTTATCGAGGAAGCCCCGTCGCCGCTGCTCGACGAGGCGACCCGCGCCGCGATGGGCGCCCAGGCGGTCGCGCTCGCCAATGCGGTCAATTACGACTCAGCCGGCACGGTCGAGTTTGTCGCCGGCCAGGATAAATCCTTCTATTTCCTGGAGATGAATACACGGCTGCAGGTGGAACACCCGGTGACGGAGCTGATCACCGGCGTCGATCTGGTCGAGCAGATGATTCGCGTGGCCGCAGGTGAGCCGTTGACCTTCGCTCAGGATGATCTCTCGATAAATGGCTGGGCGATCGAAAGCCGCATCTATGCCGAGGATCCCTACCGCAAGTTCCTGCCGTCAATTGGCAGGTTGTCGCGCTACCAGCCGCCGCTGGAAGGCGATCACGGCGCGTGGAAGGTGCGCAATGATACCGGCGTCCGCGAGGGCGACGAGATATCGATGTACTACGATCCGATGATCGCCAAGCTCTGCGCCTGGGCGCCGAACAGGACCGGCGCCATCGAGGGCATGGCCCATGCGCTTGAGGATTTCCATATCGAAGGCCTGGGTCACAATACCCACTTCCTGTCGGCGGTTCTCGATCAGGCGCGATTCGCGTCGGGCGTTCTCTCGACCAACTATATCGCCAATGAGTTTCCGGATGGGTTCAACGGCCTGGCCGCGAGCGACAGGCAGCTCGATATCGCGACCGCCGTCGCCAGCGCGATGCACCGCACCCTGGCGGCTCGCGCCAAGCTCGCAGGCGCGAGAGGCGGGCTTGCCTCGACCCATGTACGCTCAGAATGGGCGGTTGTGATTGGCAAGCAACGCCGAAGGGTCAATCTCTCTCAGGAAGGCGATCTGCTGAGGATCGAGCTACCGGAGGAGGGGCGCAGCCTGCTCCTCGAAACCCTCGGCTGGCGGCCGGGCTCTGCGCTCTTCAAGGGCAGTCTCGACGGTTCGCCCTTTACTGTTCAGGTTGCTCCGGCGGTGGAAGGCTTCAGGATTCGGCACCGCGCCGCGAGCCTTCGGGTGCTGGTGCTAACCCCGACATCCGCCGATCTACATGAGCGCCTGCCCGAAAAGACACCACCGGATACGTCGCGCCTGGTCGTCTCCCCAATGCCCGGCTTGGTGGTCTCGATGGATGTGACCCCAGGCGAAGAGGTCAAGGAAGGCCAGGTGATCTGCGTGATCGAGGCCATGAAGATGCAGAACATCCTCAGGGCGGAACGCGACGGCGTGATCAAGTCGATAGGCGCGAAGGCTGGCGACAGTGTCGCCGCCGACGATGTGCTGGCCGAATTTGCTTGAGTCGGGAACGGGCTTTCTTGTGGGCGCGTCAGCGCCTAAGCTTATCGCGTGGCGACTGAGTCCAGGCGGAGCGGGTGATGAACGGCGGTCTGATCGACTGGCGCAATCTGTTCCTTTCGGCGGGCGGCCGAAATTCGCGGACGCCGTTCTGGATTGGTGTCACAGCGCTGCTCGCGTCCTCCACCATATATGAGGCGGCGTCGGGCTCGGCGTTGCGCCTGCTTACCTTCTGGTTTGTCTACCCCACGCTGATTGCGTCCGCCTCCTGTGTGCTTTCGAAACGATTACATGACCGCGGGCGTTCGGGTTGGTGGGCGGCGTTGGTGCTGCTGGCCTGGATCATGATCTGGCCCAACGAGCATGGGGCTCAATCGGTGATCGCCTTGCCCGTGATCATATGGGCGCTGGTTGAGCTGGGAGTGCTTTCCGGCGAACAGGGTACGAACCGGTTCGGACCAAGCCCGCTCGCGCCACCGTCAACCTGATCCGAGATAGGGCCGCTCAACTTTCCCACGCGCCGGCATTCGACTATGTCGGAGTGAAGCCACCTGGAGTTCCGTATGAAAATCGAATTCGTCGCCAATTCCGAGGAAGCCGACAAGGCTTCGGCCCTCGCGGTCCTGGCGTTTGAGAAATCCCCGTTGGCGGATGCCGCCGCCGCGCTCGACCGGACGGCTGGCGGCGCTCTTTCCCGAGCGATCGCCAGCGGTCGGTTTGTCGGGGGGCTCGGCCAGACCCTGGAACTGATTGCACCATTTGGAGTCGAGGCTTCGCGAATCCTGGTGACCGGGGCCGGCAAACAGGAGACGTTCGACGGCCGGGCGGCCGAACTCGCCGCCGCCCACGCATATCAGGCCGTCAAGTCGAGTGGTGCGGAGGCGCTGCTCATTCGCCTGCCGGGCGTCTCTCCCGAAATCGTTGCGCGGGCGGCGCTTGGTGTTCGGCTCGCCGCATATCGTTTCGATCGTTATCGCACCACGGAAAAGCCGGAGAAAAAGCCATCGGTCAAACGGCTCTTGCTGGCCGTTGACGACACAAAGGCGGCAAAGAAGGCGTACAAAACCCTCGACGGTTTGGGTGACGCGATCATCTTCGCCCGTGATCTCGTCTCCGAACCGGCCAACATCCTTTACCCGGAAGAATTCGCCCGCAGGGTGAAGAAGCTCACCTCCCTCGGTCTTGAGGTTGAAATCCTTGGTGAGAAAGAGATGAAGAAGCTCGGCATGGGAGCACTGCTTGGCGTCGGGCAAGGCAGCGTGCGCGAAAGCCAGCTTGCGGTGATCCAATGGAAAGGCGCCAAGGACCCAGATGCGCCGCCACTCGCCTTCGTCGGGAAGGGTGTCTGTTTCGATACAGGCGGCATCAGTCTCAAGCCTGCCGATGGCATGGAAGAAATGATCACCGACATGGGGGGGGCGGCCGCGGTGGCCGGTGCGCTCTACGCGTTGGCGGTCAGAAAGGCCAAGGCCAACGTGGTTGGCATCCTTGGTCTGGTGGAGAACATGCCTGATGCGAACGCCCAGCGCCCCGGCGATGTCGTCAAGACGATGTCGGGTCAGACCGTCGAGGTGATCAACACGGATGCGGAAGGTCGCCTCGTTCTCGCCGACGCCATCTGGTACTGCCAGGACCGTTTCAAGCCACGCATCATTGTAGATCTGGCGACCCTTACGGGCGCGATCATCGTGTCGCTTGGCAAGGATCTCGCCGGCCTGTTCAGTAATAATGATGATTTGGCCGACAATCTGCTCAAGGCGTCGAAGTCCACCGATGAGCCCTTGTGGCGCATGCCGCTTCCTGAGCAATACGAAAAAGCCATCGAGAGCAACGTCGCCGACATGAAGAATATCGGGTCTCGCTGGGGCGGTTCGATCACGGCAGCCTTGTTCATCCAGCGCTTCGTGAACAAGCTGCCCTGGGCGCATCTGGATATCGCGCCGACGGCGTGGAAGCCTGCGTCGACCATTCCGACCATCCCCAATGGCGCAACCGGGTTCGGTGTTCGCCTGCTCGATCGGCTTGTCGCCGACCACTACGAAGACTGAGGCAGAGACCGTCTTGAGCGAGGCGCCATGCGAGGTGTGGTTCTATCACCTGGAACGCGCCGCGCTTGAGCAAGTGCTGCCAGAACTGCTTGAAAAGACGCTAACGCGCGGCTGGCGCGCGCTTGTTCGCTGCGGGAGCACGGAGCGGTTGGAACACCTGGACTCGTGGCTATGGGCCTATCGGGAGGATAGCTTTCTCCCGCATGGCCCGGCCCATGAGGCCACCGCCTCACGTCAGCCGATACTGCTGACGACCGGCCTGGATAACCTCAACAACGCGCAAGCACTGTTCATTGTCGATGATGTCGAGGCCGGTGACCTGGCGCCCTATGAGCGCTGCATACTGATCTTCGACGGCCGGGATGAAGCCGCTCTGGCGGGCGCGCGCAAACGCTGGGTCGGCTTCAAGTCAGCCGGTTGTCAGGTTGCCTACTGGCGCCAGGGGGAAACCCGCGGCTGGGAGCGCCAGACCTAGGCGATCTGCCCTTCCGCAATGGCGGCCTCGTACACTTCAGCGGCCTCGATCCAGACCTGCTCAGCCTTTGCGAGACGATCGGCCAGGCGTTCCCGACGCTCGGCAAGTTCAGCCGCGCCAGTGGGGTCCTTCACGTAGATTTCGGGCGATGCCAATGTGGCGTCCAGTTGCGCAAGCAGTTGCGTCTCGCGGGCAAGGGCCGCCTCCGCCGCCTCCAGCTTGCGCTTCAGAGGGCCGACCGCAATGCGTGGTTGCTGAGGCGAGGGCTCCGCGACAGGGGCCGATTTGGCGGGCCCGCGGGCGGCGACCCGTGCGCGATCCAGAACGAATTTGGCGTAGTCGTCCATGTCCCCGTCGAAGGGCCTGACCGTGCCGTCCGCCACCATCCAGAGCCGATCGGCGACAAGTTCCATCAGCGAGCGATCGTGGGTGATCAGGATGACCGCTCCGGCATAATCGTTCAGCGCCTCGGTCAGCGCGCGGCGACTGTCGATATCGAGGTGGTTGGTCGGTTCGTCGAGAATCAGCAGATGCGGCCGCTCCATGGCCACCAGGTTGAGCAGAAGGCGCGCCCGCTCGCCTCCGGAAAGGTTGGCTACCGTAGTTTCGACCTTCTGTACGGTCATACCGAAGCGGGCGAGATGCGAGCGGCGCTGAGACTCGGTTGCCTCGGGAAGCACCCGCCTGATGATATCGAGCGGCGTATCGGTGGGATCGAGCGCCTCGATCTGATGCTGATGAAACCAGCCAACCTTGATGCGCCGGTCGCGATGCATGTTGCCGCCCATGATGGGCAGGTCGCCGGCGATCATTCTCGCGAATGTGGATTTGCCGGCGCCGTTTACTCCAAGCAGCCCGATACGATCGTCGAGGTCGAGCCTCAGATTGACCCTCGAAAGAATTGGCCGACCGTCATAGCCGACCGATACGCCTTCCAGCCTCACCAGGGGGGGCGCCAGTGGGCGGGCGGGGGAGGGGAGCAGGAAGGGGGCCACGTGTTCCTCGACGGCCGGTGGGGCCGCCTGCAGCTTGGCGATCATCTTCATACGGGACTGCGCCTGCCGCGCCTTGCTGGCGGTCGCCTTGAAGCGGTCGACGAAGGACTGCATGTGCGCCTTCTTGGCCTCGATCTTGTCGCGAGCCGCCGCCTGCAGCCGCAACCGCTCCGCCCTTTGCCGTTCGAACTGGGAAAAGCCGCCGGTATAGAGATCAAGGCGCCCCTCAGTGAGGTGCAGGATGGCGTCGACCGAATGATCCAGCAGTTCCCGGTCATGGCTGATGATCAGCGCGGTGTGGGGATATTTGCGGAGCCGAGCTTCCAGCCACAGGGCGCCTTCCATGTCGAGAAAATTGGTTGGCTCGTCGAGCAACAACAGCTCGGGCTCGGCGAAGAGCGCCGCGGCCATCGCAACGCGCATTCGCCATCCGCCGGAAAACTCCGCCATCGGCCGTTCAAGATCGGCGGTCGAAAAGCCGAGACCGCTCAAGATTTCGGCCGCCCTGGATGGCGCGCGATCCGCCTCGATTTCATTGAGCCGGGCGTAGATGTCGCCCATCCGCTCGGGTTCCGCGATCTCGAGCTCCGCCATCAGGCTTGCGCGTTCAGTGTCAGCCGCGAGCACGGTCTCAAGCAACGGGATCGGTGTCGCCGGATGCTCCTGGTCGACGGATCCGATTCGCGCCGCTTTCGGCACATCGATGTCGCCGCTTCCGGCGGAAAGGTGGCCAAGGATCAGTTTGAACAGGGTGGATTTTCCGGCACCGTTGCGTCCGACCAGGCCGACCTTCGCCCCGATGGGAAGCGTGACTGTGGCGTGATCGAAAAAGCGCCGCCCCCAGGCGTCGAATACCAGATCGTGAATACGCAGCATGTTGAAGGTCTCGGGGCGAGCGCGGGCGCGGTTTGCGATGCGCCGGCTTGGCGGACGCGACGGGCCTCGCTATAAGCCCGCGTCCCCACAAATCCAATCACCTGTGAGCGCCTAAAGTCATGACCGACCGCACCTTCTCGATCCTGAAACCCGACGCCACGGCGCGCAACCTGACCGGCAAGATCAATGCCGTGATCGAGGAGGCTGGCCTGCGCATCGTTGCCCAGCGCCGAATCCGTATGAGCCGAGCCCAGGCGGAAAAATTCTATGAGGTTCACAGCGAGCGGCCGTTCTATGGCGAACTCGTCGATTTCATGACCTCGGGCCCAGTGGTCGTTCAGGTTCTCAAAGGCGAGGGCGCTGTCGCCCGCTACCGTGAAGTCATGGGCGCCACCAATCCTGCCCAGGCCGCCGACGGCACCATCCGCAAGCTGTTCGCGGTCTCGATGGGCGAGAACTCGGTGCATGGATCCGACAGTGACGAAAATGCCCGGATAGAGATCGCCCAGTTCTTTGATGAAGCCGATATCGTCGGCTAGGACCTCTCAGGCTTTCGCCGGCGCCAACTGACCGCAGACGAAGGCCTCTTCCCCGGCTTCGAGTAACCGGGAAAGGACGGTTTCCACGTCCTTCGGGGCGATAACCAGGATGAAGCCGACGCCGCAATTGAATGTGCGGCGTAGCTCGTGATCGCTGACACCGCCCTGAGCCTGCAGCCAGTTGAACACTGGCGGCAGTGTCCACGCCGTCCAGTCAAGGATGGGTTCCAGCCCCTCGGCGATGGCGCGAGGCGGATTCTCCACGAGTCCGCCGCCAGTTATGTGCGCTCCGCCTTTCACCAGCCCGTCCTTGATCAGCGGAAGTATACTAGCCACGTAGATGCGCGTCGGCGCCATCAGCGACTCCGCCAGCGTAGCATCGGCATGGAATGGCGCGGGTGCGTCCCAACCGAGGCCTGAATGCTCGACGATCCGTCGAACCATCGAGTAGCCGTTGGAGTGCGGACCGGATGAGCCCAGGCCGATCAGCAGATCGCCGGCTCGCTGGTCAGAAAGGCGCGGCAGAACGGCGTCGCGTTCTACGGCGCCCACACAGAAGCCGGCGAGGTCATAGTCGCCGGCGGCGTACATGCCGGGCATCTCAGCGGTTTCGCCGCCCACCAATGCCGCGCCGGCCTGCCTGCACCCCTCGGCGATTCCAGCAACCACTCTCGTCGCGGTGGCGACGTCGAGCTTGCCGGTGGCGAAATAGTCGAGAAACAACAGTGGCTCCGCGCCTTGCGCGAGTAGATCATTGACGCACATCGCCACGAGATCGATGCCGACGGTGTCATGCAGCCCGGTTTCGATGGCGACTTTCAACTTTGTGCCAACTCCGTCCGTGGTCGAAACGATCAGCGGGTCGCTGAATCCGGCCGCCTTGAGGTCGAATAGCGCACCGAAGCCGCCAAGGCTGGCATCGGCGCCAGGGCGGCGGGTCGCGCGGGCCAGTGGTTTGATCGCTTCGACGAGCGCCGCCCCCGCATCAATGTCGACGCCGGCGTCAGCGTAAGTCAGGCCGTTTGTCTGATCAGGCATCAGAGTGTGGTAATCCCGTTGTCTTGAAGGCGATTGGCTGCTTCTTGCTTGCAGACTCGCTAGTGCTCAAGGGTATAGCTAGCCGATGACGCCGATCACCACCACCGCCGAGCTATCAACCTACTGCAACCGGCTGCGCGATCAGCCCTTTGTCGCTGTCGACACCGAGTTCATGCGGGAGACGACCTATTGGCCGAAGCTGTGCCTGATCCAGGCGGCTGCGCCCGGTATTGAAGCGGTCATCGATCCGCTGGCCGAGGGACTCGACCTCACTCCATTCCTTGATGTGATGAGGGAAAAGTCGATCCAGAAGGTCTTCCACG
>JANXTX010000130.1 GCA_025352165.1 Caulobacteraceae bacterium
CTGGTCGTCGCCCATGACGCACAGGATGGTCTCGTTGCCCATCGGCGTCGTCAGATAGTCGCCCGGCTTCTGAATCTGCGCCTTGACGCCGGCGACCTGCCACGTCTTGGTCCAGACGTGATCCCATTCCTTCTGCCAGAACTTCCGCGACCAGTAGCGCTCCGGTGAGATCGGCTTATCGCCGAGCGACGGGCGCGACGTCTGGGAGATGTCCGCCAGCTTCCTGGCGGGATGAGGCGTTTCGTCGCCGGGGCGGGTTTGAAGCGTGTCGGTCATGGAACAGGCCTCCGGGGTTTGGGCGGAGGCCAAGTTGGGCTTGTTCTGAAAAAAAGCAATAGCGCTTAAAATCGAACTCCCCCCCCCTTCCGCGGTGGGTGGGGGGAGGCGGCAAGGTTTGACCGCTTTTCCGGTTACGATACTTTAGCGAATTCCGGGCGGGAGGCCGCCCAGCTTGAAGATGGCGGATCAAGAAGGCCGATGATGCGATTGATGGGATCGATACTGGGATTGTGCCTGGCGGCGAGCGCGGCGTCGGGCACGACATTCAGCTATGTCGGCACACGGCTTTCTCCCGACCTGCTGGGCGGCACGGGCGGCAAGAAGGTGACCTTCACATTTTCAGCGCTCAAGGCGCCGACTGCCGGCAACTGCGTGAAGGCGCTGAAGCTGGTCAAGTATGCGGACGGCGCACGTACATCGAGTTCACTGCGCGCGGCGGGCTTCCAGATCATTCATCAAGGCGATACCGGCCCGGTGACCTTTGCCAATGTGTGCCTGGGCGCCGACGGGACCACCGTGAGCGGTGTGTACGAAATCCTCTTCGAACGCAGTGTTTACCCGTTCACGGAAAATTACTCGATTACAAATGCGACCGGCACCGGCGCCGATCTGCTTGAATACCTGGTCTATTCCGGCTTCGTGCCGTCGATTTACAGCGATGTGTCGGCCACCCCGGGAGTCTGGACGATAACGCCGTAGGGAGACGTCAGCGGCCGGTTTCGATGCGCCGGCGGGCGGTTCTGGCGTGGGCGTGGGCGATGGCTACCGCTAGGGCGTCGGCGGCGTCGGCGGTGGGGCCGCCGGCGGTGGGCAACAGGCGCGCGATCATGAAGGCGACCTGCGCCTTGTCGGCGCCGCCAGTGCCGACGACGGCTTTCTTGACGACCTTGGCGGCGTATTCGGCCACCGGCAAGCCGGCGCGGGCCGGGGCGATCATCACCGCCGCGCGGGCGTGACCGAGTTTCAGGGTCGAGGCGCCGTTGGCGGTCATGAAGGTTTCCTCGACCGCGGCTTCATCGGGTGAGTGCAAGGCGATGATGTCGGTTACCGCTTCGAACAGGGCCAGCAAGCGACTTGCCAGAGGCTGGGTGTCGGCGGGCGCGATGACGCCATGAGCGATGTGGGTGAGGCGCGAGCCTTCGACCGCGATGACGCCCCACCCGGTGCGGCGAAGGCCAGGGTCGAGGCCGAGGATGCGCACCGTATTCATCATACGGACGTCAGGTGAAATGCCGCAATCACCCGTCAGTGCATGAACAGCTTGGCGAATATAGCGACCTGAAACGCGAGCACGAAGCCCATCATCCACTTGATCAACAGCAGTTCGCCCTTGACCGAGGTGACATCGTCGTCGCGCTTGCTCAGGGCGGCGGCCGCCTTCATCGCCTTGTCCTCGGGAATATCGATGGCGCGAAAGGCCTCGAAGACTTCACTTTGCATCACGCTCATGGCGGGCTCCTAGCCTGCGCATCATAGGCCGCCTTCAGCCTACGGCAACAGGCGTGGGCGATGACGGCCGCGACCGGACAGACGAAGCCCTGGCTCAGCCTGGCCTAGCCCAGCCTGGCCATGTCCTCGTCGCTGATGTCGGCGTTGGTCCAGACAGTCTGAACGTCGTCGTCATCCTCGAGTGTGTCGATCAGCTTCATCAGCGTGGGAACGGATTCGCTGGCCACCGGGGTCAGGGTCTGTGGCTTCCAGATGATGCCGGTGGACTTGGCCGCGCCGAGGGAGGCTTCCAGCGCCTCGATGACCGCGGCGAAATCCTCAAAGGCGGTGAAGATGACGTGGCCTTCTTCGTCGCTTTCAACATCCTGAGCGCCGGCATCGATGGCCGCCTCCATGACCGCGTCATCCGAGCCGGCGGACCGCGGATAGACGATCCGGCCGAGGCGATCGAACATGAATGCTACCGATCCCGCGTCGCCCATGTTGCCGCCGTTTTTGCCGAAGATGGCGCGGACGTTGGCGGCGGCGCGGTTGCGATTGTCGGTCAGCACCTCGACGATCAGGCTCACACCGCCGGGACCGAAGCCCTCGTAGCGGATCTCCTCATAAGTGTCGGCTTCGCCGCCGATGGCCTTCTTGATCGCCCGGTCGATGTTGTCCCTGGGCATGGATTCGGCCTTGGCGTTGGCGATCGCCAGGCGCAGGCGCGAATTGGCGGCCGGGTCGGGCAGGCCCGCCTTGGCGGCGATGGTGATGTCGCGCGAGAACTTGGAGAACAGTTTGGAGCGGATGCCG
Source organism: Caulobacteraceae bacterium (assembly GCA_025352165.1). Classification (GTDB taxonomy): domain Bacteria; phylum Pseudomonadota; class Alphaproteobacteria; order Caulobacterales; family Caulobacteraceae; genus Acaudatibacter. The sequence goes on from JANXTX010000130.1 coordinate 2,524, forward strand.
TCCTGGCGATCCTTGCGGAACTGGATGTTCTTGAACTTTGAGTGGCCGGCCATGATCTTCTTTTTTGCGCGCCGCATGGCGCTGTGATTGGAATGATGGGTCGCGTTCTAGCGCGCTGCATGCGTAGCGTGAACTGCGACCGGGAGACGGGATATGTCAAACGACGTCAGAAGCGAGCGCGCGAAGGCCCGCGCGGGAGCGGTCTCGGTCGGGGCGATCGCGGTGGGCGCGTTCGCGCTGGGAGCGTTCGCCATCGGCGCACTGGCGATCGGCACGCTCGCCATCGGCCGTTTGACGGTAGGCCGGGCCCGGTTCAGGGACCTGACGATCGATCGGCTGACGGTGGAGAAGCTGACGGTGCTGGAGAAGGACTGAGGGCGGCATCACTGCTCCCGGAGGGAAAAGTGATGGCTAAGCCACGACCGTTCGCGACACCTGCGGAATGCTTTCCGAGAGGCGGCCGCCGACGCGGATGGGTTCGACGCGGCGGGCGAGGCCGGTGACGTCGTCGGTTTCGAAATAGACGCCGCAGACGGTGGCAGGGCCCTCGGCGGGCTTGTAGCGGCCGCCGTTCACGCGGGTGGTGAAGCGACGCAGCGGCTCTTCCTTATGGTTGCCGATGACGCTGTCGTAGTCGCAGCAGGCGCCGGCGTCGGTCTGGTAGGCGGTGCCGCCCGGCAGGATCTGGCAATCGGCGGTGGGAACGTGGGTGTGGGTGCCGACGACCAGGCTGGCGCGGCCGTCGCAGAAGTGCCCCATGGCCATCTTCTCGGAGGTGACCTCGGCATGCATGTCGACGATGACGGCGTCGGCGGCCTCGCCCAGGGGACAGGCGTTGAGCTCGCGATCGACGGCGCTGAACGGATCGTCGAGTGCGTCCATGTAGACCCGGCCGAGCAGGTTGATCACCAGGACACGGCGCCCGCGCTCGGTCTCGAACAGCTGCGCGCCCCGACCGGGTATATAGGCGAGCCGCGGATAATTCAGCGGGCGGATCATCCGCGGTTCACGCTGGATGTAGGTCAGGGCCTCCTTCTGGTCCCAGGCGTGATTGCCCAGGGTGAGGCAGTCGGCGCCGGCCTGGAAAAGCTCGCGCGCGGTCGATTCGGTAATACCGAAGCCCGCCGCCGCATTCTCGGCGTTGACGACGACGAATTCGAGGCCGAGCTGGCGACGCAGCCCCGGCAAATGTTCAGCAAGACCCTCGCGACCCGACCGGCCGACGATGTCGCCGAAGAAAGCAATGCGCATTAATCAGATGTCCTTTCGGACCCTGGTATAGCTGATTTCAGTAAGGATTGCGTCAAGGCATTGATCGTGCGGCTCGCGTGGGACAGCGTCAATCTGCTGGCCGGCGTAGGCCAGGCCGATGACGAACAGCGGGCCCCGCGCGCGAAGACCTTCGAGGGTGCGATCATAGTGGCCACCGCCCTGCCCTAGCCGCGCGCCGGACCTGTCGAAGGCCAGCAGCGGCGCAATGACAAGATCGGGGACGTCGTATCCCTGGCCATCGGCGCGCTGGAAGACCAGCGGCCGGTCAGGGCCGATGACCACCGGAAGAACTATCGTCGCGCCGAAGTCGGCGAACCGTTGCAGAAGTGGACCAGGGTCAAGTTCAGAACCTATCGGCTGGTAGCCGGCGACGATGGTGAAGGGGGAGAGTTGCTCGATGGGCAGCTTCGCCGCGGCAATGGTCGGCGCGTCGGGGTGAGCCAGCGCCAGGGCCTTGCGGCGTTTGCGCAGAAGGGAGCGGAGGGCGGGTTTATTGATGGGCGCCTCCGCCTTTATTCTCTTCTCCCCCGGGAAGGGGGTAGGTGGCGGCGCCGCGAGGACCGTGAGGGCGTTTCAATCCCCTCGGACCTGGAAGACCAGGTGGGCGCCGTGTGTCCAGAACCACGATCCTGGACAGGGACAGCTCCCTAGGAGGGTGATTAAGGTCCCCGGGATGTGATGCCTTCGACGTGAGCCACAGCTGACCCGCCGCCTTGCAAGTTAATGCCGCGGCATCGGTTGCGCCAGTCCCGTGGCGGGGTAATCTCAAAACAGGCGGAAAGCACAACGGAGAAGCGGATGAGACGGCGCGATGTTCTGCTGGCGGGAATGGTGCTCTCGGCGCGGCCGGTGTGGGGGCAGACGGCGAATGGTAATCCACATGTGCGGATGGAAACCGGCCAGGGCGTGATCGTGCTCGAGCTGTTCGCGGACAAGGCGCCGATCACGGCGGCGAACTTCCTGCGGTATATCGATGCCAGGCGATACGACGGAGCGACGTTCTATCGGGTGCTGAAGACGCCGGGCGATCCGACCACCGGGCTGATCCAGGGCGGAGCGCGGTTCGAGCCGAACCATCCGATTCCGCCGATCGCCCATGAGCCGACAACGCAGACCGGCATCCTGCATAAGGACGGAACCATCTCTCTGGCGCGCAGGGCGCCGGGAACGGCGACGTCGGACTTCTTCATCTGCGTGGGCGACGCATCGTATCTGGACGCCGACCCCAGCGCGCCAGGAGACAACCTGGGCTTCACGGCCTTCGGGCATGTGACCGACGGCATGGATGTGGCGCGCAAGATTCTGGCGCTGCCGCTGTCGCCGACCAAGGGCGCGCCGGACATGGTCGGGCAGATGCTCGATCAGCCCGTGCCGATCATTAGCGCGCAGAGGGTGTAGCGCGGTCAGGTCCGCCGGAACCGCATGGGGGAAAGCTCTGCCGGGTCGATGCCGAAACCCTCCAGTGACGCGGGCATTGACTGCCAGAGCACCATCGACGCCGCGAGTTGCGACAGGGCGGGGGCCGTCTGGATGCCGTAGCCGCCCTGGCCAACCAGCCAGAAGAAGCCGGGAGCCTCGGGATCATAGCCGGCGACGGGTACGCCGTCAGGGGCGAAGGTGCGCAGGCCGGCCCAGCGGTGCGAGACCCGGCGGACGCGCAGGCTGGTGGCCGTCTCGACGCGATCGACGGCGACGGCGATATCCCATTCCTCCGGCTGGGCGTCACAAGGTGGCGAAGGTGACTCATCGGCTGGCGTGATCAGCAATCGGCCGGCATCGGGCTTGAAGTAGAAGTCCTCGTCAGCGTCGATGACCATCGGCCACTTTGCAATGTCCATACCATCTGGCGCGTCGACCAGGATGACGGTGCGACGCAGCGGGCGCAGGCCCAGCGGGGTCACTCCGGCAAGCGAGGCGATCTGATCGCCCCAAGCGCCGGCGGCGTTGATGAGGATCGGTGCGGTATGGTTGGCGCCGCCGGCGGAAACGCTCCAGCCCGCGCCGTCTCGCTTGATCGCGCCGACAGGGTGATCGGTCAGCAGTTCCCCGCCATGCGCGCGCAATTGCCGCAGGTAGGCCTGGTGCAACCGGTGCACATCCAGATCGGCGGCGTCAGGCTCGAGCACATTGGCGGCAAGGCGGTCTGGCTTGATGATCGGGCAGAGCGCGAGGGCCTCTTCAGGCGATACGATGCGGGTCATCGCGGCGACGTCAGGCGCTGCCTGGAAGACCCGTAGTCTCGGAGCCTGCTCGTCTGTCGCTATGTAGAGAACGCCGCGCGGGGTCGCGAACGGTTCCTCGCTGAAAGCCGGCGAGGGTGACATGAGCGTCGACTGGCTAGCGCGGGACAGCGCCCTGACCGGCTCGGGACCGTAGATGGTTGAGAACAGCGCCGCCGAGCGGCCGGTGGCGTGCATCCCGGGGTGCGATTCCTGTTCGAGCACGAGGACGCGGCCGGTCGGGGCGAGATGCGCGGCGACCGAGGCGCCCGCCATGCCGGCGCCGATGACAATGATGTCGTAATTCATGGTGTCCACTTTAGGCGATCCGCAGCCCAAGCGGCAGCCTTACGCCACGGCGTGCAGCGCGTTTCGTTGACACCCCCGGTGAGCGGCTTAAAAGTCGCCGCGCTTTCAGAAGGGGACGTGAGACCCATGGCTAACGCCACACCGGGCGCGAAGGCGCGCCCGCTATCGCCGCACGCGCAGGTCTGGCGCTGGCATGTGACCATGGCCGCGTCGATCCTCAATCGGGCGACGGGCGCGGCGTTATACGGCGGCGCGATCATCCTGATGGGCTGGGCGCTTTCGCTGGCGAGCGGACCGGTGGCCTATGACAACTACATGGGGCTGCTGGGCTCGATCCCCGGCAAGGTCGTGATGTTCGGCCTCACGCTCAGCGTGTTCTATCATCTGTTCGCCGGGCTGCGGCATCTGGCTTGGGACAGCGGCAAGGGCTTCGCGCCGGCGACGGCGAATCAGACCGCCTGGGCGGCGCTGATCGGCTCGGGCGTGGCCTCGGTCGCGGTATGGGTGCTGGCCGGCTTTATGGGGAAGCTCTGATGGCGGGTTATCGGACACCGCTCGGCCGCGCGCGCGGCCTGGGCGCGGCAAAGAGCGGCGTCGGACATTTCATCGCCGAGCGGGCCTCGTCGGTAGCGTTGATTCCACTGGTTCTCTGGGCCGTGTGGGCGGCGCTGAGCCTGGCCGGCGGCGGCTATGACGACGCGCAGGCGTGGCTGCGCTCTCCGATTAACGCCGGGCTGCTGGTGCTGCTGGCGCTGGCTGGCTTCTTTCACATGCAACTGGGCATGCGGGTGATCATCGAGGACTACATCGCCAGGCATTCGACACGCACGGTGTTGTTGCTGGCGAACCTGTTTTTCTGCTGGGGCGCGGGCGTGCTCACCGTCCTGGCCATCCTGAAGGTCGCCCTTGGCGGCGGAGCGAACTGACCATGGCGGCGTATGAGTTCATCGATCACCGGTTCGATGTGGTGGTTGTCGGGGCCGGCGGCTCCGGTCTGAGAGCCGCGCTCGGCTGCGCGGCGGCCGGGTTGAAGACGGCGTGCATAACCAAGGTATTCCCCACCCGCTCGCACACGGTGGCGGCGCAGGGCGGCATCTCCGCCTCGCTCGGCAACATGGGTCCGGACGACTGGCGCTGGCACATGTACGACACGGTCAAAGGATCGGACTGGCTCGGCGACCAGGACGCCATCGAGTACCTGACCCGCAATGCGCCGGCCGCGGTCTATGAGTTGGAGCACTGGGGCGTGCCGTTCTCGCGCACGCCGGACGGCAAGATCTATCAGCGCGCCTTCGGCGGCATGACCAAGAACTATGGCGAGGCGCCGATCCAGCGCACCTGCGCCGCCGCGGACCGCACCGGCCATGCGATGCTGCACACCATGTACGGCCAGGCGCTTTCGAAGAACGTCGAGTTCTTCATCGAGTACTTCGGGCTCGACCTGATCATGGACGAGGGCCGCTGTCTCGGCGTCAGCGCCTGGAAGCTGGACGACGGCACCCTGCACCGGTTCCAGGCGCAGACGGTGGTGCTGGCCACGGGAGGCTACGGCCGCGCTTACTTCTCCTGCACCTCGGCGCATACCTGCACGGGCGACGGCGGCGGCATGGCGCTGCGGGCCGGGCTGCCGCTGCAGGACATGGAGTTCGTGCAGTTCCACCCGACCGGGATCTACGGCGCGGGCTGCCTGATCACCGAGGGCGCGCGCGGCGAAGGCGGATATCTGACCAATTCCGAGGGCGAGCGGTTCATGGAACGCTATGCGCCGTCGGTGAAGGACCTGGCCCCGCGCGACATGGTCAGCCGGGCGATGACCATCGAGATCCGCGAGGGCCGCGGCGTCGGTCCGAACAAGGACCACATCTACCTGCACCTCGACCACCTCGATCCCAAGGTGCTGCATGAGCGGCTGCCGGGCATCTCGGAAACGGCCAAGGTGTTCGCCGGCGTCGACGTGACCAAGGCGCCGATCCCGGTGCTGCCGACGGTCCACTACAACATGGGCGGGCTGCAGACGAACTTCCACGGCGAGGTGGTGACCCTGGCCGATGGCGATCCCGACAAGGTGGTGCCCGGCCTGATGGCTGTCGGCGAGGCGGCATGCGTGAGCGTGCACGGGGCCAACCGGCTGGGGTCGAACTCGCTGATCGACCTGGTGGTGTTCGGCCGCGCGGTCGGGCTGCACTGCGGCGAGACCCTCAAGGCCGGCGCGAACCAGCCGGAGCTGAAACCGGCGATGACGGACTGGCACCTGGCGCGGTTCGACAAGCTGCGCCATGCCTCGGGCTCGACGACGACGGCGCAACTGCGGCTGGAAATGCAGCGCGCGGCACAGGAGGACGCGGCGGTATTCCGCACTGGCGAGACGCTGGACTCCGGCCTGAAGCGCCTTGAAGCCGTTCATGCAAAACGCGGCGACCTGAAGGTCAGCGATCGCGGCATGATCTGGAACACCGACCTGGTCGAGACGCTGGAATTCGAGAACCTGATCGGCCAGGCCATCGTCACCGTCGCCGGGGCCACCAACCGCAAGGAAAGCCGCGGCGCCCACGCGCGGGAGGACTTCTCCAGCCGCGACGACGAGAATTGGATGAAACACACCCTGGCCTGGTTCGACGACGCCACCGGCAAGGTGCGGATCGATTACCGCCCGGTGCACGCCTACACGATGACCAACGACGTCGCGTACATCCCGCCCAAGGCGCGCGTGTATTGATAGGGTTCTGACATGGTTCAACTGACACTTCCGAAGAATTCCACGGTCGGCAAGGGCCGGCATCATCCGGCGCCGGCCGGGGCGAAGAACGTCAAGACGTTCAAGGTCTATCGGTACGATCCGGAAACGCCGGGCAATCCGACCTGGGACACATATGACGTCGACGTCGACGCCTGTGGGCCGATGCTGCTGGACGTGCTGATCCACATCAAGAACACCATGGACTCGACGCTGGCATTCCGTCGGTCGTGCCGCGAGGGCGTCTGCGGGTCGTGCGCGATGAATGTCGGCGGGCGAAATACGCTGGCGTGCACGCACGGCTGGGAGGAAGTTCCCGGCAAGGAGATCCAGATCTCGCCGCTGCCAAGCCAGCCGGTGGTCAAGGATCTGGTCGCCGACCTGACGCTGTTTTACGCGCAATACGCGTCGATCGAGCCGTGGCTGCACACCACCACGCCTGAACCGCAGGGTGAGTGGAAGCAGTCGGAAGAGGATCGCGCCAAGCTGGACGGCCTCTATGAGTGCATTCTGTGCGCCTGCTGCACGACGTCGTGCCCGAGCTATTGGTGGAACGGCGAGAAGTACCTGGGTCCGGCGACTCTGCTGCAGGCGCGCCGCTGGATCGTGGACAGCCGCGACGAGGCGACGGGTGAGCGGCTGGACGCGCTGGAAGACCCGTTCAAGCTCTATCGCTGCCACACCATAATGAACTGCGCCCAGGTCTGCCCCAAGGGTCTCAATCCGGCTAAGGCGATCTCGGAAATCAAGGCCATGCTCGTCGAGCGCGTGGTCTAGGGACAGCGCGCAAACATGGCCGAGGACTATAACCTGCCCAAGGGCGCACTGATGGCGGGCAAGAAGGGCCTGGTCATGGGGGTGGCGAACCACAACTCCATCGCCTGGGGCATCGCCGCGCAACTGGCGGCGCAGGGCGCGGACATCGCGCTGGCCTATATGGAGTCCAACGAGAAGCGCGTACGGCCGTTGGGCGAAAGCATCGGCGCCAAGGCCTACACGACCTTCGACGCCAGCAGCGACGCCTCGATGGAGGCGGCGTTCAAGGTGGTCGAGGACAGCTTCGGCGAGATCGACTTCCTGGTCCACGCCATCGCCTTCGCCGCGCGCGACCAGATCAAGGGATCCTTCGTCGAGAATGCCACGCGCGAGGGCTTCGCGCAGGCGATGGACATCTCCGCGTACAGCTTCGTGGATGCGGCGCGGCGGGCATCGAGGCTAATGCCGAACGGCGGATCGATGATCACGCTGACGTATCTGGGCAGTGAGCGGGCGATCCCCAACTACAACACCATGGGCGTGGCCAAGGCGGCGCTGGAAGCGGCGACGCGCTACATCGCCCGCGACCTTGGCCCGAAGGGCATCCGGGTCAACGCGATCTCGGCCGGAGCAATGCGGACGCTGTCGCTGGCTGGAATATCCGGCGGACGCGGGATGTTGTCACAGGGCCGGGCGCTGAGCGCGCTGAAAGAGGACACCTCCATGGAGGGGGTTGCAGGCTGCGCGCTGTGGCTGCTGTCGGATCTCGGCCGCTCGACCACCGGCGAGGTTGTGCATGTCGACGCGGGCTTCCACATGATGGGCCTGCCCGACGACAGCGAGAGTTGAGTCCAAAGCCATGACAAACCGCCCCGACGCCGACGTGATCATTGCGGGCGCGGGCATGGCGGGGGTGACGCTGGCGCTGGCGCTGGAGAGCGCGGGGCTGAAGACCATCATGGTCGACCCGCAGAGTTTCGACACCCAGGCCGAGCCGACGTTCGACGGACGGGCCAGCGCGATATCGTTCGCCGCGTTCCGGCAGTGGCGGGCGCTGGGCGCGGCGCCGTTCCTGGAACCGCACGCGCAGCGCATCGAGCAGATCCTGGTAACCGACGGCCGCGCACCCGGACGCGGCGCGGGACCGGCGATGCCGGCGTT
>JANXTX010000174.1 GCA_025352165.1 Caulobacteraceae bacterium
GACCGAATTCATCAAAAAGATACACGACTTCTTCAAGATCACCCTGCCCCAAAACTGGCGGGACATCCGCGATGTCGTCTCAGACAATTTCCACGTGATCAGGCCAGAGGATTTCCGGGTTCTCTCGTGAACAGGGTATATCGTTGACGCGTCCTGAGCAGATGGGTGGTGGGGTTTGCCATGTGCGTCGATACCATAGCCGTCGTGACTGCGCCTAAGGACTATTGTTTGGCGTTTGCTCGCCATCGTGAAGAGAGGCGCTGGGCGTTTCGCAGTATTTCGATCGCCGTCCGGATCGTTTGCGGAGGCGTATCGCTGTTGGGCGCCTTGGCCGCGGATGCTCAAACATACCCCGCATATTTTGCGAACGTAGCCGCTTTGACGGGCAACATGACGTCGGCCCCGACGTTACCCACGGTCGTCGCGCTGGGTGGGTACTACAACACTGTAGGCGACGGCGGTGGAGGAACCTTTTCCGTCGGGCCCGGGCCATGCACGGCGAATGGTGGAACAATTTTCGTCGACATGGCGACTCCAGCCCAATGCTACACACGGGTGACCCCCTCCAACAACGTCCGTGAATGGGGCGCGAAGTGCGGCGTGGTGGCGATTCAGCCGACTGCGGCCTTGACCGCGACCTGGCAACCCGCCCTCCACGATCCCAACACCCTCCCAGGCCACACCAACTACTAGGGGGCTTTAGTGGTGGCGAACAGCCTACTGCCCGCGACTCCTACGCCGCAGGGCAAGTATATCGCCATTTCTCAGGTCGGCGCGCCGACGATTTGGGGAGGAACGTCGGCCGCACCGGCCAAGCCGGCGATCTGGGCGACGCGGTTTTCGACCCTCACCGCCGGCGGGACCAACTACGTGCCGGGTGACCTAGTGTCATTCATCGGCCAGACCCATGCCGGACAGTTTTCTCAGCAGATCGCCATCATCGTCGACGCGGTGGGCGCGGGCGGCGCGATCACTCAATGGCATTTTCTTTGGGGCGGTCTCTACGACAAGACGGTCAACATCGACAACACACTGATCCAGGACACCACCGCCGGCCATAATTATCTGCAAGGATCCCCGACGCCGGGCGCCGGCGCCATTTTGAAACCGGCGTGGTCCGGCTGGTCGATTTTGAACAACCAGAACATTCCGGCGAACGACGGCAGCCTCTATCGCGTCGGCGACACCATCACCCTGAGCAAAGCCACGACCGGCAGCGGTACTATTGACGGGTCGACGGTGAATCAGGGTCAATTTCCCCAACTGGTCGTGGAGTCGATTGACTCTCACGGCGCTGTCCTGTCGTTCGACTGGCTGGACTATGGATCCTATTCGCAACTCCCGGCAAGTCCCTTGGCGCTTTCATCGATGGTGACCAGCGCTCCTTCTGGAGCGGGCTTCACCATCAACCCCGTACAGTGGACGCAAGGCCCCCTGGTTAGCACGATCGACTGGGTCGCGCCTGACGCCACGAGTGGTTTTACCGACATCTTCTTGAGCGAGAACTTCTCGTCCACCAGCATGCCCGTCGGCACATTTCTCAATGCGTTTCCTGCGGCGATGACGGTGCAATATTTCTATTACGGTGACGACGATGGCGGCTCTATCAACGCTGCGCTTAAGGCGCAGAACTCAACTGCGACCGCGATCGGTGACGGCGCGGCCTTTGTGCTGCCGGGGGCCTGCGGCACAACCCAGGCGATCAACCTCCCTCAGAACACGACGGCCAACTTCGTCAACCCGTCATTAATCGGCGGCAATTTCCAGTCAACCGGCCTCTACGCCTTCGCCGCCCCGCTCACCCTGCGCGGCGCCGCGCCGGTGCTCAGCCGGGTGATCTATGGCGGCCTGGCCAACGCCGCGGGTGGAGGCGTGCGCGACATGTTCGTCGAGGCCATCGGGGCGCCCGAAGGCTATGGCTATTACGGAATGGCCCAGAGTGTGGCCGCGCCCACCGGCTACGTCGGCCCCTCCGCGTCGACGTCGACACCCTTTCCTGTCGCGGGCGACGCCATTGAGATCGATTCCGGCCCGTCGATGCGCATCGAAGACATCCACGTCTCCGATGGCGGAATGGGATCAGGCAACGCGGTCGTGCAATGCGGAATGGACGAGTCCGATCCGACCGGCGTGGTTCGCGGCGCCGCGTTCAGCAATATCGTCTTCAACGACTCCCGCCTCGATGGCAATTCACTTTATTCCGGCGCGACCAATCCCGATATCTCCCTCCGGCTGGCGAACAGCTGCCACGGCTCGGTGTTCCGCGCGCTCAGCGTCTATGACGGCACGAAGGCCGACGTGTTGGAATACAACGGCAATCTACTGAGCCAGACTCACCTCAACTCCGACGCCGCCAATTCCACCATCAGCGCAGACCCGACCATCATCTTTACGGCCCTGAACTCCGGCTTTGCCGGCGTTGCCGACTATGGCGTCTATGCGATCGGCAACACCTCGGCCGCGCAGACCCAGTGCGACATCGCCAACCGGGCTTGCATTTTCGTGTTGCCCCCGACGGCTGCCAGCCTTGCCGCCAGTGGGCCGGGCCAGATCAGTGACACTCAGATGAAATGTGGGTCGCTGCAGAGCGTGCCGCCTAGCTACCACGGTGTCGAACTCGGCGCGGGCGTCATCAATACCACGGTCGGTGGAACCGCGTCCTCGGGCAAGTGCAACGTTCCCTCCGGCCAGCTTCTGGTCCTCGATGGAGCGATCAACCAGACCGTCAGCCTGTGCAACAATTCCAATGCCCCCTCGGCGTACTGCGCCGGCTACCAGTATCAGAATGGTTTCGCGGCCGGGCGATACTATACTCAACCGTCGCTTGGTTACGTGTCGGTCGCGCTAAGCGGCGCCGCCAGCGGGCCCACCACGCTCTACGGTATACCGTTCATCAACCCCACTGGCGGGACCATCACCCAGATGGGCATCCAGGTAACCGTCGCGGGGACCGGAACAACACCACAATGTGAGCTGGGTATCTATTCGTCGGCCAATGGCGTACCAGCGAACCTGCTTCTGGATTCCGGTTTGGTGTCCGTTGGTTTCGCCACGCCGAGATTCAATACCGGGTTGAACTTCGTCTTCGCGCCGAACACGCTCTACTTCCTCGCCATCGGCTGCAACACAGCCGTTTCAGTCGAGGGAACCACCGGGACCAACGGCCTGGCCGGCCTGTTGCTGGGCGAGCCGGACCTGACCACGTTCGGCGCTACCAACGTCACGTCGACCTGGTCGGCATTCGCCGCCCACGGCCTGCCCGCGACTTTCGGAACGGTGATAACCCCGCGAGCCTCCACCGACGTCCCCAATATCCACGTCGGGCCATGAACCGTCTCTCCCGCCTCACGACACAGCATTTTGCCCGGACATAGAGGAGCCTTCTTATGAAATTGCTTGCGATGCTGACAGCGACGGCGCTGACCGCCTGCCTCATGGGCCCGTCCGCGCTCGCCTACACGCTCTCTCCGCCGAAGACGACATCCACCCTTACCGGGACGTTGCTGTTCGCGGCCGGCGGAGAATCGTATAGCTGCAATGTTAGTTTCATCTTGAAGACACACGAACGGAAGCCTGCGGCGATTGCAGCGGCCCATGTGAAAGGCAAGTCATCGTGCCCATTTGTCCAGTTCAACACAAGCCCGCCTTGGCCGATTCAACTGCTCAGTGCAACCGAGGGGGGAATCGAGGGTGGTGGCTGGTTCGACGGCTCTAAGGCGTGCGGCATTCCTGAAACGGCGTTTTCGGTGAGCACAAGCGGCGTGTGGACGCTAGGGCCCGGCTGCTTTTCCGGCACGATGATGGCGAACCCGCCGGTAACGATCGTGCCATAGGGTCGAACCGAGGTGATGTTTCCAAGGGAAGGGGGGCCGACCAATAGCATGACTCGCTTACGAACGGCCGCGAGCGTTTTGCTCGGCGGAATCTTTCCAATGATGGGTGCTGCCGCCGCCCTTTCCCAGACCTATGTGGAAAATGTCGTCGCTCTTCACATGACGAACACCGTGGGCGTCGTCACCCTGGGCGGATACTACGACCGGGGAGATGGCGGAGGCGGGGTCCTCTATCCTCTCGGATATACAACCTGAACTGACAACGGCGGCACGACCTTTAAAGATCACCTTCACAATTGTCTCGCCCGAGTCAATCCCACCAACAACGTCCGCGAATGGGGCGCGCGCTGCGATGTGGTCGCGGTGCAGCCGTCGCCGCCGACCACGACAGCGGTGTGGCGACCTGGGCTAGTGGACCCGATGAACAACAGCATCGTCGGCGCCGTCGAGGTGTCGACATCGTTGCTTGATCCAGCGACGACAATCACGCCCTCCTCCGCCATCGGCAAAAATATCGCCATCTCCCAGCTCGGCGGGCCTACCCTGTGGGTGAATGGGACCGGGACGGCCAGGCCGGCGATGTGGGCGACGCGCGCTTCGGCCCTTTCCAACCGGGGGGTGAACTTCAAGCGTGGAGATCTGGTGTCGTTCATCGGCACGGCCAATCTCGGCCGCTTTTCCCAGCAGATCGCCATCATCGTCGACGCGATCGGCGCGGGCGGCAGCATCGCTCAGTGGCATTTCCTGTGGGGCGGCCTGTATGACGCCGATCCGGCCCAGGCGCCCGACGCCACGTTCGCCGTCGACCCAGACCCAGACCACAGCAATCTGCAGGGCAGCCCCGCCGGTTCGGGCGCGGTTCTGACGGTCGACTGGTCCGGCTGGTCGCTGCTGAATAAACAGACGATCGCCTCCGCGGGATCCGGCTACAAGGCCGGAGACACCATCACCATGAGCGAAAACACTATGCTGAACGGCACGATGGACGGCTCGGTGGTCAACCAGTCGCAGTATCCCGCCCTGGTGGTAGAATCGGTCGACAACAGCGGCGGACCCGGTGTCGGCGGGGTCGTATCGTACGACTGGCTCAGCTACGGCTCATACAGCACCTTGCCGACCAATCTCGCCTCGCCGACCAACCCCATGCTGCTGACTTCGGTCGTCAGCAGTCGACCGGGCCTCGTTGGCCCTGGACCAGGCATGGGCTTCACGATCAGCCCCGTGTTGTGGACCCAAGGGTCGCTGGCGACCACAATCGCGGATGTGCAGAACAATACCGCCCTCCATGTCACCGATATATTCCTCTCCGATGTCGGGACATTTCCGGTGACCAATTCGCCGGTCCCGCTGATGCCAATTCAGTTCTTCTATTATGGCGATGACGACGGTGTTGCGATCAACAAGGCCCTGAAATCGCAGAGCGCCGCATCGATCGCGACCGGCAGCGGCGCGTCCTTCACCCTGCCAGGGGCCTGTGGCACGACCGTGCCGATCAACCTGCCGCACGACACCACGCCGAACTTCGTCAATCCTTCACTTGTCGGAGCGAATTTCAAGTCGAGCGGGCTCTACGCCTTCGCCGCACCTCTGGCGGGCCGCTTCAGCCCTGGCGGAACGCCCGTGCTCAGCCAAGTCATTTACGGTGGTCTCCCCAATTCGTTCGGCGGCGGATTCCGCGACATGCTGGTGGAGGGCATGGGCATACCCGAGGGCGTCGGATATTATGGGCTGGCGCAGGGCGCAAAGATCCCCGGCTATCCATTGAGCGCCTATGTCGGTCCGACGGCGACGTCGTCAACCGTGCCGTTCCCAACCGCCGGCGACGCGGTGCTGATGGTTTCGGGCAATTACCTGCGCATCCGCAATGTGCATGTCAGCGACGGCGGGCTCGGCTCGGGCAACTCGGAATACCGCTGCGGGATCGACGAATCCGACCCGACAGGGTTCCTGGGCAACAACGGCGTCGGCAACAGCACGTTTGCCGACTCCCGCTTCGACGCCAATCCGCTGTTTTCCGGCGCCACCAATGCGGATATCGTGCTGCGGATCGGCAACAGCTGTCACGACTCGGCCTATCGGGCGGTGACCGCGTTCGATGGCGTCAAGGCCGACGTGCTGGAATACAACGGCAATCTGTTCAGCCAGCTGCACGTCGGCTCCAGCGCGTTCGGCGCCGGGCCCGGACAAGCCGACCCGACCCTGGTCTTCACCACCGGAACCGGCGGCAATTCCGGCTTTGCCGGCGTCGCCGACTATGGCGTCTATGCGATGGGCAATACATCATTGGCGCAGACGCAGTGCGACATCGCAAATCTGGCCTGCGTGCACGTGGCGATCAATGTCGGCCTTGGTACAGCTAACCCCGGCCAGATCAGTGACACCCAGATGCGCTGCGGCCCGCTGCGAAGTGTGCCGCCGAACTATTATGGCGTCGAAGTGAGCGCGGGCGCGGTCGACACCACGGTCAGCGGCACGGTTGCGGCGGGCCAATGCAACGTACCGGCCAGGCAGCTGATCACCGCCGACGGGGTGGCCGGGCCGATCGGCGCTGGTGGGGCGATCGACCCCAGCGTCAGTCTCTGCAACAATTCCAACAGCCCGGTGGCGTTCTGTGGCGGCTATCAGAGCGGCTTCGCCAGCGGCCGGTACTATACCCAGCCCGCGCTGGGCTATGCGACCAAGCCCCTGACCGGCGCCGCCACCAATACGCCCCTCTATGCCATCCCGTTCGTCAATCCCACCGGTGGACCGGTCACCCGGATCGGCATTCAGGTAACCACGCCAGGGGCAAGCGGAGCCATGTGCGAGCTGGGCGTCTATTCATCGGTCAACGGCGCGCCCGGCGCCCTGCTGCTGGACGGCGGTCCGGTGACCGCCTCGGCCACGCCCGGCCCACAGATGATCACCGGCCTGACCTTCTACGTGCAGCCCGGCACGCTCTACTTCCTCGCGGCGGGGTGCAACGCCATGGTATCGGTTGAGGGAACCGCCAATACCAATGGCCTGGCCGGCCTGCTGGTCGGCGAGCCGGATTTCACCACATTCGGCGCCACGGCGATCTCCGCGACCTGGCCCACATTCACCGCCCACGGCCTTCCCGCGACCTTCCCGACCCCGATCGCCTATGCCATCATCGCCAACTCGACGCCGGCGCCCAACGTCTATGTGGGGCCGTGAGCAGGACGTGACGGTCGAGGCGCCTCCGGGCCTCTAGATGTGAGCTCTCAATAGGTTGTCCATCCGGTCCTGGCCGGGGAAGCTGGAGTTGCAGACTTCAGAGATTGCCAGGAGGACCGGATGGACAACCTATTGAGAGCTCACATCCAGGCCTCAGACTTGCTCGCCGGCGAATTCGGCGTCAGCGTTGCCGGATAAAGCTTGTTCCACAAACCGTTTCATCGACTCAGCGGCGTTCGACGGGTCAGACGCAAGTGCCCCGGGCGCCACCGGCCGGCCAATGGTGAGTGTGAAAGCCTTGCCGCGCTTGTTCAGCAATTCGTGAAACAGGGTGATGTCACGAAGTTCGCCCGAGAACCGGTCGAAGAGATGAAACAGCGTGGACCACGGGCCGGTCAGGTGCATCGGTACGATCGGCGCCTCATACTTGCGGGCGACAGAAAAGGCGCTGCCGGCCCATGGCGGATCGCTGAGGACACCGCCACGCCGCCTCGATAGGCGACCAGATGGGAAGATCATCAGTCCCCTTCCGGATTCCATGGCTTCACGGGTGCGAACCAGGGTCAAGCGGGTGCGCGATCGGGTGCGCTTTTCCTCAACCCATTCCACGGGGATCAGCACATCGTCAAAGCCAGAGGCAACCCGCGCGGCATCTGAATTGGCATAGAAAACCGTATCGGGACGGACCCCCTTGAGAGCATCAAACACCGCGATACCATCGGCTATTCCGGTCGGGTGGTTGCAAACGGCGACGAAACGGCCGGCGGCCGGGATCCGATCGAGCCCCCGGACCTTCACCTTCACCTCAAGCAACCGCGAGACGAAATCGAGAGCCGCCTGTCCAGGTAGCGGAGCGATGGCGTCTGCCATCCTACGGGCCTTGCCGTAGTCGAGAACCGCATAGAGCGCCGGACGCACGATGGGCCAAGCCAGGCTGGAGGCGAGCCGGGGCGCTCGTTCGGCGATCAGGACGTCGACGATGTGTTCGCGTGGCTCGGCGCGACCGACCAGGACGGAGGAGTAGGCCATGACGCGACAGCTTCCCGCGCCGAGCGCCAGTTCGCAAGTGGCGAAACAGCCTGCTTATATGCGTCAACACGATCCGGGCGACAGACCAAGCAGATTGCCAAGTAACCTACCGAGCTTCAATCGCTATCGGTCAGGAAATCCACGGCTTCACCAGCCAGCAGCCGGGACAGGCGAGAGACCAGCTCGCGTGGAAACACAGGGTCGGCGCAGGCTGCGAGATCCGGCAACGCCCACCAGCGGATATCGTCGACAAATTCACGCTCGAGCGCCTGCCAGCCCTCGCGGGAAGGCTCTCCGCCGGCGCATCGGGCAAGAATGAAGTGTTCGATGAATCGCACTCGGCGCTGTTTGCGATCGCGCAGAATCTGTTCGGAACGCCAGACCACCCGGTCGAGAACAAAGTCCACCAGACCGGTCTCCTCGACAATCTCGCGAGCGGCCGCCTGAAGAAAGGTTTCGCCCGGCTCGACACCGCCGCCAACCGTGAACCATGCGCCGGGCGCGGAGGGGTCGCTGGGCAACCGCCCCTTCATCAGCAGAA
>JANXTX010000206.1 GCA_025352165.1 Caulobacteraceae bacterium
CGTCCTGATATCCTTGAAGTACTGGACGTGGCGTCGAATGATGTCCTGCAACGAGGCCGACGAAAAGAAGAACTCCTGACGAAGACGTAGCTCCTGGCCGGCCGGCGCCGAGTCGGCCGGATAGAGGACGCGGGTAAGCGCTTCGGCCCGGTTGCTTTCCTCGAGCGCGCCAATGTGGTCGCCGGCATTGAATGCGTCCAGGCTGATCGGATCCACCGCGCTGGCGGTCCACAGGCGCAACGTATTGACCCGTCTGCCTCGCCACCCGACGACCGGTGTGTCGACGGCTGTTGCAATGACCTGTTCGCCAGGGATCCAACGCGTCTGTCCGGCCCCGTCCGTGACGACCTCGCCTCCGAACGAGACCCGATAGTTGCTTTCCCGACGCTCGAACTCCCAGGGATTGCCGTGGGCAAGCCAGGTTTCCGGCAATTCCACCTGCCAGCCATCGTCGATCCGCTGGCGGAACATGCCGTTCACGTAGCGGATGCCATAGCCGTAGGCAGGTATGCCAAGCGAGGCGAGACTTTCCATGAAGCAGGCGGCCAATCGTCCGAGGCCGCCATTGCCAAGAGCCGCGTCCGGCTCGATCTCACGGATCACATCCAGATCAACACCCTGTGTGGCCAGCGCGGCCCGCACGTCGCCCATGACACCCAGATTCGATAGCGCATCACGCAGGAGCCGACCGATCAGAAACTCAAGGCTGAGATAGTAGACCCGCTTGGCGCCGGCGGCATGTGCTTCGCGGGTGGAGGCCATCCAGCGATCGATGATGCGGTCGCGTACGCACATGACGGTTGCCGCAAGCCAGTCGTGCGGCAGGGCGGCGCGGGTATCCTTGCCGACGCGATAGGTCAGGGCGTTGACGATCCGCTCGGCGAGCGCGGACGGCTCACTTGAGGTGGCTGTCTGGACGGGACCGGGGCTGTCTAACATTTAACGCCTGTTGTCTGACTCGAAAGGTTTCTGGTGTCGCGGCCAGGTACAGATGCGCCAGCATCGCGTCCGATCCCGGCGACCATCAGCCGGGCCTCATGGTTCGCACCGCGTCGATGATCGCGCGGGCCAATTCGCCGTCCGTCAGCTTTTCCACCGCAACGCCGATACGTCGCCGCCAGTTCGGACGTTCCATATCGGTGCCCGGCAGGTTGACCGGCGAGCGCTCACCCGCGAGGTCTTCGACCTGGATCATTGCCAGGGCGCAGGGTGTGGATGCCATGAAGGCGTGGATGGCGCCAGCCAACTCCGGCGTAAATGCCTGATCGGACGGCAGGCCCAACTGGGAGCAACCTGACTCCCTGATGGCCGCCAGCAGCGCTGATTTGGCGCGAACTCGATCAGAACGAGCAGCGACCGCCTCATCCTTGCTCAAAATGCCCAGTAAGACCTGTTCCTCGATATCAACCCCGTCCCACCAGCCGGCCAGCGGCGGCAAGTCGTGTGTGGATACGCAGGCCAGAGCCAGCCGCGGATAGGTAGACGGCGCCCGGAACCGCTCTTCGTCGAGTTCGAACGGGACCACCCGATATGAAAGCGCGCCGGCACCGTTGAGCGCTTCGCGAAAACCCTCCGGCACAGTGCCCAGGTCCTCGCCGATCACCAGGCACCTGGCTTCATTGCTGGCCTGCGCCAACTCGGTCAGCAGCGCCTCGAACGGAAACCGCACGTAGGCCCCGGCCGATGCGTCCGCGCCATCCGGTACCCAGAACTGCCTCTTTAACCCCAGCGCATGATCGATGCGCAGGCCGCCCGCATGACGCATGTTCGACCGGAAGAGTTCCCGGATTGGGCCGAAGTCCTCGGCCGCCAGCCTGAACGGCGTCATCGGCGGCAGCCCCCAGACCTGTCCCCGCGGCCCCAGCGGATCAGGCGGCGCGCCGATCGAGACGCCCTTTGCCATCAGGTCGATGTTGGCCCAGACCTCGGCGCCATCCGGCGCGGCGCCGACAGCCAGGTCACGAATCAGACCGATTGCCAACGGCGCGGCGGCCGCAGCCGCTTCGCTCAGCTGCAACTCGCAGAGCCATTGCAGATAGAGTTGATAGAGCACGCGTGAGGGATCGGCACGGGCGGTCTTCGGATCGCGCAAGGCTTCCGGCCATTTCATCCACGGCTCACCGGGTCGTGACTCGGCAATGGCATTAAAGGTCGCAAACCGCCCCAGCGAAGGGCTGGCGGCAGCTAAGTAGGAGCGGAAATGCGGGTTGTCTTGTCCGTGGGCAAAGCTTGCCTCGAACATCCGTGACTTGGCCGCCCAGACGCCTGGATAGTCGATGGAGTCCCCGATCTCACCAACGAACCGCTCGGCGGATATTCCCCCGAGCCGCGTAACATCCAGATAGATCGGGTCGAGAAATCGTCGGTCGGAGGGATAATAGGGACTGGCGCGGTCACGCTGCTCAGGAAACAAGGCGTGTTGCGGGTTGAGACTGACCGCCGCGGCGCCGATCCTCTCGGCTATCTCAGCGAGGCTCGCCAACGTTGTGAAATCACCGATACCCCAGTCGTCCTGTCGCCGCAGAGCATAGAGCTGGGCCGATAACCCGAAAAGGCGTCCCTCTGCGGTGTCCGGCCGCACGCCAGAGTCCGCGGGCGTCCGAAATGCCTGCGGAAGGTAACAGGATGAAGCCGGATCGGAGGCCGGCGTGCGGTCGGCGAGTTCCGCAAGATATCCCAGGGACTCGCGCGCCTGGCGCTCCGTCACACACGGCAGGCCCATCGCATGCAGCAGCGCCGACTGGGTGTCCGGCGTGACCACGGTGCGCTCGCCGGCGACACTCCACCATTCGCGCTCGATGCCGGCCGCTTCAGCAAGATGCCCAAGCATTTCAGCATTTATCCCACGCGCCGACCGACGCCAATCTTCTGTCTGGCTCAGCGCGACGACCGAGCGCGAAGCCACCGCGAACCGCGTGTCGCCAACCACACCCTGACGCCTTGGATCGGCCGAATCCGCCAGAACTATCCAGCTGTATCCGTCGTCCGCCACCGGAAGCTCAACGACCAGGCCGGCGGGGCCGCGATGAATGACCAGCGCCACCCGATCCTCACCCTCGCGTAGCGCCATGGTCAGGGTCTCGCCTGCGGGGTTATCCCAATCATCTGCCGCCAGCGGTCCCCCGTCCGGGCGAAGCCAGACTACGTCGGGCTCGAATCCCGCGCCGGTCAGGAAATAATCGGCTCTCAGCGTGGGATGGCTGCGCCGGATGGCGATCAATCGAGCCGTGAAATCGATCAGCATCTTGTTGGCGCCCGCCCAGTCCAGCCAGCCGATAGCGTTGTCCTGCGCATATGCGTTGTTGTTACCGCCCTGGCTCTGGCCCACCTCCGCACCCATGCCCAGCATCGGCGTGCCGCGAGAGAATGTCAGGATGGCCAGCAGCGCGCGCTGGTCCGCCAGCCGGGCGCAGTTGACCGCCGGGTCTTCCGTCGCCCCCTCAACACCATGGTTCCACGAACGATTGTCGTCGGCTCCATCTCGCCCGTTCTCACCGTTGGCGTCGTTGTGCTTCCTCTCATGGGCGACCAGGTCGGCCAGCGTGAAGCCGTCGTGGCTGGTGACGAAGTTTATGCTCCGCGATGGGCGGCGGTCGCCGAACAGATCCTGTGAGCCGGCCAGCCGCCGCGCCAATGCGCCAAGCGATACACTGTCCCCCCGCCAGAACTCCCGCACCGTGTCACGGTACTGGTCGTTCCACTCGCCCCAGCCCTCCGGGAACCGGCCAAGCTGATAGCCACCTGGACCGATATCCCATGGCTCCGCGATCAGCTTCAGCGATCGAAGTTCCGGATCCTGCCTGATCGCCGACAGCAGAGGCGCGGCCGGATCGAAACCGTCCGACCGTCGACCAAGCACGCTCGCCAGGTCGAAGCGAAAGCCGGCGACGCCGCCGAAACGGCGCCAGGCGCGTAGCGCGTCCATCGCCAGCCTCAGCGCCGGCGGCGAGTCCAGCGCCAGTATGTTACCGGTGCCCGCATCGTCGACGTAGCATCCCGGATCGGTCCCTGAAAGGCGGTAATAACCGTCGTTGTCGAGCCCCCGCAGGCCCACGGTAGGGCCGAGTGCATCGCCTTCGCCGGTGTGGTTCAGCACCGCATCCAGCACGACCTCTATTCCCGCTGCGTGCAGCGCGCCGGTTGCCGCCGCGACTTCCGCCCATCCGCCCGGCGCCAGGCGCGGATCAGGTGAGAGGAAACTGACCGGATTATAACCCCAGTAGTTGGTCAGACCCAACGGCGGTAGATGCCGCTCGCTGATCCATGCCATCGCTGGCAGGATCTCGACCGTCGTCACGCCCAGCCCCCGCAAGTGAGCCACGGCCGCCGGATGCGCCAGTCCCGCGAATGTCCCGCGCAAAGCCTCCGGCACACCATCGAGCAGCCGGGTGAACCCCCTGACGTGCAGTTCGTAGATCACCGTGTCATGCCAGGCGACCGGCGTCGGCGCGTCGGCCAGGGGTGCAGGCGCGGTGACGATCGCCTTTGGCACAAACGGACCACTGTCAACATCGGCCTGCTCGCCGTAGTCGAACATCGACGCGTGCAGATCGTAAGGCCGGTCGAGCGCCAGAGCATAGGGATCGACCAGCAGCTTGGCGGCGTTGAAGCGCAGACCGGCCGCCGGATCGAACGGCCCGTCCGCTCTCAGGCCGTAGCGTGTCCCTTCGCCAAGCCCCGCGACATAGCAGTGCCAGACCGGACCGGTGCGCGCCTTGACGGATACCCGCGCGATTTCACGTTCGCCGGCTTCATCGTACAGACAGATGTGGATCTGGCTGGCGCGCGGTGAATGGATCGCGAAATTCACCCCGTCGGCTGTCAGGCTCGCGCCGAGCGGCTCGGGCGATCCTTCACTTACCCGCAGTTGATCCAGGCCCCGGCGCACGATGAATTGTCTACCACCCCACCCCGCGCTCTGTCAGGCGTTCGAAAGCCGAAGCGACACAATGTCATCGGTGATGCTTCAATCCAGTGCGATTGCAGCCCCTTGGTACAATCGGCATTGACGCTGCCCAACTCATTCGACCTGATAGCCGCCATGTCCACGGCCCAGACCACCAATGACGAGTTCCGCGCCCAGGTCCGCGCTTTCTTCGCGCAGGAATATCCGCGCGACATCCTTGCCAAACTTGCCAACGGCCAGACCATTGGCAAGGCCGACCTCGTCGCTTCTGAGCAGGCGCTGGCGGCAAAAGGTTGGCTGGCGCCGGGCTGGCCGGCGGAATACGGCGGTCCCGGCTGGAACATCACCCAGCGCTTCATCTTCGATGAGGAAATGGGCGCCGCGGGCGCGCCAAGCCCTGTCCCCATGGGACTGCTTTACGTCGCCCCGATCATTTACACGTTCGGAACCCAGTCGCAGAAGGATCGCTGGCTCGGCGACATTCTGGCCTCGCGCACCTTCTGGGCCCAGGGATATTCCGAGCCCGAGGCCGGGTCCGATCTGGCCAGCCTGCGCACCAGCGCCGTGCGAGACACCAACACCCAGGGCGATGACTACATCGTCAACGGCGAGAAGATCTGGACCAGCCAGGGGCACTACGCCGACTGGATCTTCTGCCTGGTGCGCACCGACAGTTCCGGCCGCAAACAGGAAGGCATCACATTCCTCTGCATAGACATGCGTACGCCGGGTGTCGTGGTCACCCCGATCATCTCCATCGATGGCGGGCACTATCTCAACCGCGTAAGCTTCACCGACGTCCGCGTGCCCGCCGAGAACCGTATCGGCGAGGAGGGCCTGGGCTGGACCTACGCCCGGCATCTTCTTTCCTACGAGCGCACCTCCTATGCCCGCGTCGGCGCCAAGTGGCGTCAGATCGCCGAGGTTCGTCGCCATTCCGCGGCGGCCCCGTGGGGCGACATTCTGGCGGGAGAAGATTCCGCTCTAAGATCCCGGCTGGCCGACACCGAGATCGCCCTCACCGCCCTCGAATACACCACCCTGCGCGCGTTGGCCCCGCTGGCAGCCGGCCAGGCCCCCGGCCAAGAGGCTTCGACAATCAAGATC
Source organism: Caulobacteraceae bacterium (assembly GCA_025352165.1). Taxonomy (GTDB): domain Bacteria; phylum Pseudomonadota; class Alphaproteobacteria; order Caulobacterales; family Caulobacteraceae; genus Acaudatibacter. The sequence continues at coordinate 6,014 of JANXTX010000206.1, forward strand.
GCCGCCACCGAAACCGGTCAGGCGATTACCGAACGCCTGCTCGAACTCGCCGGCCCCTATGCCGCGCCGTTCTTTCCCGATCGGGCCGACCCCGACTGGCGTGAAGACCTTGAAACCATTCCCGCCTTCGCCCCCGTGGGAACCGCCAGCTACCTCTTCGAGCGCGCCCAGACCATCTATGGCGGCTCGACCGAGGTGCAGAAGAACATCATCGCCAAACAGCTGGGCCTGTGAGCGCCTGACTGGCGCCGGGCGGCAGCCTTTTCGCCAATAATGAAATCCGCTTGGTGTCCCGCCCGACGCAACTCTAATCAACGCCCGGACTATCGGGCTTCCGCCTCACACTTCAGGGATCAACGCATGGCGTTTGCGGGATGGAATTACGGCGATTTATTCGACGCGGTGGCCAGGATTGTTCCGTCGGATCACCCGGCCCTCATCCACGGAGACAGCATCACCTCCTGGCGGGCGTTTGACGCCCGCACCAACAATCTCGCCCGCAACCTGATCGGAAGCGGGCCCGTCACTGGCGACAAGATCGCCTTCTACATGCGCAACCATCCGGCCTACCTTGAAGGCCTCGCCGCCGCCTTCAAGGCCCGCCTGACCCACGTCAACGTCAACTATCGCTACGTGGCCGACGAGGTTCACTACATCTTCGAAAACGCCGACGCCGCCATCGTCCTGTTCGCCCGCGAGTTCTCTCCTATTGTCGAACTGATCGCCCCGCGCCTGCCGGGCGTGCGCCAGTGGCTGATCGTCGAGGACGGCACAGACGAGACCACGCCCGCGTTCGCCAGGTCGTTTGAGGACCTCGCCGCCGACGGCGACGGCGTCCCGCTGAACATTCCTCGCTCGCCGGACGACATGCTGTTTCTCTACACCGGCGGCACGACCGGCATGCCCAAGGGAGTGATGTGGCGCCACGACGCCCACCGCCGCGCGATGTTCAATCCGGCGCTCGCCACGCGACCGCCGGCCGATCTGGAGGACCACCTCGCCATCGTCCGCGAGTCCGGCGGCGTAGGTCCGGTCAATCTGCCGGCCTGCCCGCTGATGCATGGCACGGGATTGTTCAGCGCCATCACCTCGATGATCGCCGGAGGCACGGTGGTCACCTTGCGTTCCGCCCGCTTCGACGCCCATGAGTTGTGGACCCAGGTCGCCGCCCACAAGGTCACCCAGATCCTCATCGTCGGCGACGCCTTCGCCAAGCCGATGCTTCGCGCGCTCGACGAGGCCCCGGACCGCCATGATATCTCCAGCGTGGCCGTGATCCGCTCATCCGGCGTCATGTGGAGCCAGGAGGTCAAGCAGGGACTTCTTCGCCACATGCCCAAGGTCAGTCTGGCCGATTCGCTCGGATCGTCCGAGGCTGTTGGCTACGGCCTTTCCCTGACGACAGCGGGCGCCGTCTCCGGGACCGCGAAGTTTCGGCTGGGCGCCAATGCCAGGGTCTTTACCCCCGAAGGCCGCGAGGTCGTCCCCGGTAGCGGCGAGGCCGGCCTGATCGCCCGCTTCGATGCCCTGCCGGAGGGCTACTACAAGGACCCGGTAAAGACCGCCGCCACCTTCCGCACAATCGACGGCGTCCGCTACGCCATCCCGGGCGACTTCTGCACCCTCGACGCGGACGGCGCCGTCACCCTGATCGGCCGCGGCTCGGGCTGCATAAATACCGCCGGCGAGAAGGTCTTTCCCGAAGAGGTCGAGGAAGTACTCAAGCTGCACCCCGACATCGAGGACGCCCTCGTCGTCGGCGTTCCCGACGAGACCTGGGGCCAGTCCGTTACCGGCGTCATCGAATTGCGTGACGGCGCCGCCTTCGACGAACCGAAGCTTCGCCGCCACGTTCGCGACCATCTTGCCGGTTACAAGACCCCCAAGCGCCTCTTCGCCGTCCCTCGCATGCTCCGTGCGCCCAACGGCAAGGCTGACTACAAGGGCGCACTGGAGCTTGCGCTGCGTGAGCTGGGCGTCTCGGGCTAGCGCCTGCGTTCCCCATGGCGTCACGCCCGCCGCCGCACTAAACAACGCCTCAAACCGATCCGGGGCCTAACCCGGCATGATTAAGGAGCGAGACATGGCGTTTGCCGGCTGGAACTATGGTGATCTCTTCGACGCGGTGGCCAAGGTCGTGCCCGAGGGCCATCCAGCCTTGATCCATGGCGATACGATCACCACCTGGCAGGCGTTCGACGCTCGCACCAACAACCTCGCCCGCAACCTGATCGAGAATGGTGCCGCCACCGGCGACAAAATCGCCTTCTACCTGCGCAACCATCCCGCCTACCTCGAGGGCCTTGCGGCCGCCTTCAAGGCCCGGCTGACACACGTCAACGTCAACTACCGCTATGTGGCCGACGAGGTTCACTACATCTTCGACAATTCCGACGCCGCCGTGGTTGTCTTCGCCCGTGAATTCGCCCCGATCGTCGAGGAAATCGCCCCCCGCCTGCCGAACGTCCGCAAGTGGCTGGTCGTCGAGGATGGCTCGGACGAGGCCACCCCCGAATTTGCCGTATCGTTCGAGGATCTCGCGGTCGACGGCGAGGGCGCGCCGCTGCGGATCGAGCGTTCGCCCGACGACCTGTTCTTCATCTACACCGGCGGCACCACCGGCATGCCCAAGGGCGTCATTTGGCGCCACGACGCCCACCGCCGAGCGCTGCTCAACCCCGCCCTTGTCTCCCGCGTTCCAGTCGATCTCGATGACCACCTCAACGTTGTGCGTGAGGCAGGATGCATTGGCCCGGTCAACATGCCCGCCTGCCCGCTGATGCACGGAACGGGCCTCTTCACCGCAATTTCCGCGCTGGTCGCCGGCGGCACATGCGTGACTCTGGAATCCGCCCATCTCGACCCGGTCGAGCTGTGGGAGCAGGTCGCCGCTCATCGGGTAACCCAGATCATTATCGTCGGCGACGCCTTCGCCAAGCCGATGCTGCGCGCGCTGGATGAGAATCCCGGCCGCTTCGACACCTCCAGTGTCGGCGTGATGCTTTCCTCCGGCGTCATGTGGAGCACGGAGGTCAAGCAGGCCCTGTTGCACCACATTCCTCAGGTCAGTCTGGCGGATTCCTTCGGCGCGTCGGAGGCCGTCGGCTTCGGTCTCTCGGTGATGACCGCCGAGGGATCCGTCGAGACCGCCCGCTTCCAGATCGGCGAGAACGTAAAGGTCATCAGCTTCGAGAACGACCCCAAAGGTCGTGAAGTGGTTCCCGGCAGCGGCGAGGTCGGCATGATCGCGCGCTCCGACGCCCTGCCCGAGGGTTACTACAAGGACCCGGTCAAATCGGCGTCCGTATTCAAGGTCGTCGGCAACGTACGCTATTCGATCCCGGGCGACTTCTGCACGGTCGAGGCCGACGGAACCATCACCCTGATCGGCCGCGGCTCAGGCTGCATCAATACCGCCGGCGAGAAGGTCTTCCCCGAGGAGGTCGAAGAGGTCCTCAAGCTGCACGCCGACGTCGAGGATGCGCTGGTCGTCGGCATACCGGACGAGAAATGGGGTCAGTCCGTCACCGCCGTCGTCGAACTGCGTCCAGGAGCCGAATTCGACGAAACGGAATTGCGCGCGCACGTCCGCCAGCACCTCGCCGGCTACAAGACGCCCAAGCGCCTGATTCCCGTCCCCCGCATGCTCCGCGCCCCCAACGGCAAAGCCGACTACAAAGGCGCCAAGGATCTGGCGCTGAAGGAACTGGGGTTGACCGACTAGCCGCCAGGGTTAGTCCTCCCGCACCCTCGCGTCCCCGGTCTCATACCTCTCAAGCTGCGCTTCCACGGCGCGCTTGAACGCCAGCGGGTCGGCGACGTGGGTGATCGGCTCGAACGAGCCGCCGACGCCTCGAATCAGCACCGTGCCATAGCCGAGGATCCGCTCGAAAACCCCCTGGTCGATGCGGATGCTCTCAACCTTCGACAGCCTCATCTCATTGGTGTCGCGCCTGATCAGCCCGTATTTCACGATCACACGCCGGTCCGTCACCACCAGATCCGTCGTCGCCTTGCGAGTGTACGGAACCAAAAGCACCCAAGCCGCCGCTAACAGCACCGCCGCCGCGAAAATCAGGTTCCAGTGAAGGTATCGGTCGGCCACCAGCCCCGCCGCGACGATCATCACGGCCAACACCACCGGTCCTGCCCAGATCCAGTTGGTCACCGACCCCGTGAGCGCCACCCGTTCGTCGGGCGCCAGTATGCCTTCAACGTAGCTCGCCATTTCCGATTCTCATCAATGCCCGCGAGATTATGTCGCATTTCCGGTTCGGAGAAGAACCCTGCCGCCATGCATTGCGCCATTTTCTCGCTGCAAAAGAGACCATTGCGGCGCCAGGCAACGGTCACGGCCCAAACGAAACGTCAGAGCGCCCTCCCCACCACAAACCCACTGCACTTTTACCTAGTTGCACCCCCGACCAACCGCTACTACAAAGGCCCAGAACACACGACGTACACATCTTCGCGCTCAGAGATTTTTATCTGTATTCATCGCCCACACAACCAACGAGGGATATAGTCGAAGTAGATACAACTTTTATTATCTGAATTTGTATTTCTATTTTTTATTGCTAGTTCTGATTAGCTTGGCGGCATCGCCGCTCAGGTTCAATCATTTCAAGTGTTTGAACAGAATGTAGCGTCCGGATCGCCCCCAATAAGACCGGCGCTGCGAGGGACCTCGGTCCCGGCCGATGCGGCGGCTTTGGCGTGCGCCCGCATATAGCACACGCCACTATTTTTGCGTCTGGATGAACAGGCGACAGTGCCGGCGCGACTTGGCGCCACGGCGACAAACTCTGCAATATGCCGGCTTTCCTGAAACATTCCGGACGTTTGGCGGCCTCAACCACGCCATAGAAGCCTGCGAGAAACGCATCATCAGCGAGCAGGAGTTCCCGATGCGTTTTCACAATCCCTTCGCCGCCGCGGTCAGGCCCGGCAATGCGCCACGACCGCTGACCTTCACCCCGGCCGAGTGGCGCCTGCTGCTCAACGATCCGGATTTCCTGAAGGATCCCGATAACCGCTGGGGCTCAAGCCGCCGGCTGATGGGCCTGCCGGTCCGCATCGTCCCCGATCATCAGACCGAGTTCACCTTGGCCGCCGGCTAGCGTCCAGGGACCTGGGGGCCGTCCATTCTCTCTACCCAAGGCTCCAGCATCGGCGTCACCGCTAGCCCCTCGGGCACCTGGGCGGCGCCGATGGCCCGGTCGATCTGCTCGTGCGACCAGTAGATGCGCCGCTCCTGATAGTTCAGCATCATCCCGGTGAAGGCCCCGCTGTTGAGGCTGGCCTGGATTGCCTCCAGGTTCAAGACGTCCTCCATCAGGATGTTGTCGAACTGTTCGTTGTTGGCCGCTCTTTCAGCCGGCAACGGGCCGTCGCCCCAATCCTCGCCGACGCCCAGCACCTCGACCTCGCACTCTGCAACGCCGCGCGGCCAGAACAGGATGAACTTTCCGGTCCCCGGCCCCCATGGAATGTTCAGGCAGGGCCACAAGGTCTGCGCGACGCTGGTGCGGCGGTACATTTCGCCGGGCGGCCAGCCGCCTTCAGGCGCATTGTCGATATCGGCGCCTGTGTAGCGCACGCACATGCGGCTGTGACCGCCCGGTAGCAGCCCCATGGTCGCCGCCTTGTACTCCAGCATCGCCCCTACCGTCGCGCCATGCAGCGTGTTGATGTGGTAGACCTCCTGGAACGCATCCAGCGCGCACTTCCAGTTGCAGTCGATGATCCGCGACCAGCGATAGTCGACGCGCAGAGTCTCCAGCCCAGTCCACGACCATTCCTCCGCCAGTGGCCCCATCCAGTCGATCAGCGGCGCCGCGTCCGGGTCCTGGTTGACGAAGATCACGCCGCGATAGATCTCGCACCGGACCGGAATCAGGCCGCGCGCTTCCTTGTCGAAATCCCCGAAGTCGTGCTCGTCGGGAACCTGGATCAGCCGCCCGTCAAAGTCGTACGCCCAGCTGTGATACTGGCAGCGCAGCACATTGCAACGCCCCGCCTCGTCCTTCACCACCGGCGCTCCCCGGTGCCGGCAGGTGTTGTAGAAGGCGCGGACCACATCGTCCCGTCCACGGACGATAAGGATCGGCGCTCCCAGCAGCTTGGTGAACAGTTTGTAGGCGCCGGGCGCGGGAACCTCCTCGACATGCCCCGCCATCACCCACGACTTGCGGAAAACATGCTCGACCTCCAGATCGAAGAAGTCCTGCCGCGTGTAGCGTCCGCCAGGGATCTCCGGCATCGACGGAAAACCGGGCGGGGCATCGTTGCGGCCACGTTCGTAACGGATCTCCGCGAATATCCGCTCGTCGATCATCGCGCGCTCCACACCTACATTGCCGCCAACATAACACCCGCGAGATTGATCAGACCACCTGCGTCAGATCCATCGGCTCCGCCCACCGCGAGGGCAAACACCTGCTTCTTCGTCCCCATCCACCATTTTTCCTTGCCGACAGCCGCCATCCGCGGGAACGGGCGGAGTTTGGCGCGCGAGGTTGACCGATGGCGAGTGAACTGACCGAGCTTCGATCGACGGTGCGCTATGTCGGCGCGGTGCTTGGCGACGTCATCCGCGCGCAGGATGGCGAGGCTCTGTTCGAGCGCATCGAGGCGATCCGCAAGGCCTCGGTCGCCTACCACCGGCATGGCACGCCGGAGATGGCGCGCCTGATGGCCGAGCGGCTGTCGGCGCTCGAACTGGCCGATATGGCCCGCTTCGCCCATTCCTTCAGCTGCTTCCTGCAGATCACCAATATCGCCGAGGACCAGTTGCAGCGCCGGCGCGGCCGCGCCGGCGAGATTCAGCCCGATACCCTGGCTGGCGCCCTGCGCGCGCTGGCGGCGGAGGGGGTCGACATCGACGCGGTCAACGCCCTGCTCGCCGACGCGCTGATCGTGCCGGTGATCACCGCCCACCCCAGCGAGGTCCGCCGCAAGAGCGTGCTCGACCGGCAGTACGCCATCGCCGATGATCTCGATGCCCTGGCGCGCGCCACTAACGAAGCCGATCGCGCGCCAATCGAGCGAGATCTGGTCCGCGAGATGTCGCTGTTCTGGCGCACCCGCCTGCTGCGCCGCGTCAAGATCGCTGTCTCCGACGAGGTGGAGAACGCCGTCTCCTATTTCGAGCGCAGTTTCCTGGAGGCCCTGCCCCGGCTCTACGCGCGCTGGCGCGAGGTGCTCGGCCGTCCCGACCATCTGCCCAGCTTCCTGCGCATCGGCTCCTGGGTCGGCGGCGACCGCGACGGCAATCCCTTCGTAACCGCCCAGGTCATGCGCGGCGCCTTCGCCCGCCAGTCGCGCACGGCCCTGCGTCGCTATCTCGATCTCGTGCACGCCCTGGGGGCGGAGTTGTCGATCTCCTCGTCCCTCGCCGAGGTGACGCCCGAACTGGCGGCGCTTGCCGAACAGGCCGGCGACGCCTCTTCGCAACGCGCGGACGAGCCCTATCGACGCGCGCTGACCGGTGTCTACGCCCGCCTGGCCGCGACCTATCTCGCCCTGACCGGTGAGCCGCCGCCGCGTCCCGCCACCGCCGCCGCCACGCCCTACGCCGGCCCCTCCGCCCTGCTGGAGGACCTGCGCACCGTTCAGTCGTCTCTGGTGGCCGCGCACGGAACGGTGTTCGAGGAAGGTCCCCTCCCCGATCTGATCCGCGCCGTCGAGGTGTTCGGCTTCCACCTCGCCAGCCTCGACATGCGCCAGAACTCGGCCGTGCACGCCCGGGTCATCGCCGAGTTGCTGAAGACTGCCGGCGTCGTCGACGACTACGAGTCGCTGGACGAGGACGCCCGCCGCGCCCTGCTGATCGGCGAATTGGCGCACGGCCGCCTGCTGGCCTCGCCCTTCGCCGACTACAGCGAGGAGACCGCCGGAGAACTGGCGACTCTGGCCGCCGCCGCCGAGGTCATCCGCCATCATGGACCCGAGGCTATCGGCTCCTACATCATCTCCAACACCACCTCGGTCTCCGACCTGCTGGAGGTCTACATCCTGCTCAAGGAGGTCGGCCTCTACACGCCAGGCGCCCCCAGCCGGGACCAGGTGCTGGCCGCGCCGCTGTTCGAGACCATCGACGACCTGCGCGCCGCCGGCGCCACCATGTCGCACTACGTCGCCCTTCCTCTTGTCGCCCGCATGCTGGCCGCGCGCGGGGTGATGGAGGTGATGATCGGCTATTCCGACTCCAACAAGGACGGCAGCTACCTCACCTCCAACTGGGAACTGCACAAGACCTCGCTGGCCCTTGCCGAGGTCGCCAAGGGCGCCGCGCTCAAACTGCAGCTTTTCCACGGGCGCGGCGGCGCCGTTGGTCGCGGCGGCGGTTCCAGCTTCGACGCCCTGCTGGCCCAGCCGCGCGGCACCATCAACGGCCGCATCCGCATCACCGAGCAGGGCGAAGTGGTCGCCAACAAGTACGCCGATCCCGAACTCGCCTGCCGCAGCCTGGAGACGCTCGCCGCCGGCGTCGTCCTCGCCTCATTGCGCAGCCATGAGGCGGATGTTTCGCCCGCCAACGCCGCGGTCATGGACACCCTCTCCAGCGCCGCGATGACCCACTATCGCGCGCTGGTCTACGAGACGCCCGGCTTCGCCGACTACTTCCATGCCGCAACGCCGATCGCGGAGATCGCCGGCCTCAACATCGGCAGCCGCCCGACATCGCGGCGGCCCAGCGGCCGCATCCAGGACCTGCGCGCCATTCCCTGGGTATTCTCCTGGTCGCAGTCCCGCGCCATGCTGCCCGGCTGGTTCGGCTTCGGCTCGGCGGTCGAGGCCTCCGGCCTGCCGTTGACCGCGCTGGCGGACCTGCACGAGGCCTGGCCGTTCTTCGCCACCACCCTGGCCAACATGGAGATGGTGCTCGCCAAGGGTGATCTCGGCATCGCCCGCCGCTATGCCGACCTCGTCCCCGACAAGGCCCTTTCCGCACAGATCTTCGGCGCCATCTCCGCCGAATGGGCCCGCACCATCGGCGCCCTCCTGGCGATCACCGGCCAGACATCCCTGCTGCAGCGCAATCCTGAACTCGCCGCGATCATCCGCTCGCGCCTGCCCTACATCGATCCGCTCAACCACCTGCAGATCGAACTGATCGCCCGCCTGCGTCGCGGCGACGACCAGCCGCGGGTCCGCGAAGCCCTGCACCTGACCATCAACGGCATAGCAGCGGGCCTGCGCAACAGCGGCTAGCTGGGATATACGCATTGCGAGACAGTGACTCGCCGGCCCCAAGGCGCGGGCGCACGCGTGGAGGGGACCAATGTTCAAGCTCGAGAACGCGCAGAGCCTGACGGGCGTCGTCCTGATCCTTGGCCTTTGCTGGGCGCTCTCCGAGGGACGCCGGCAGTTTCCCTGGCGGCTCGCGCTGGGCGCGATTGGGGCGCAGGCCGTCCTGATCGCGCTGTTCTTCGGGCTTCCGGCCTCGCGCATGGCGCTCGCCGTCGCGGCGTCCGCAGTGGAGGGTCTGTCGGCCAGCACCCAGGCCGGCGTGACGTTCGTGTTCGGCTTCCTCGCCGGCGGCGATGGCCAGCCATTCGCCGTGACCAACCCGTCGGCGCTGTTCCTGTTCGGGTTTCGCGTGCTGCCGGTGATCCTGGTGATCTGCGCACTGTCGGCCCTGCTCTGGCACTGGCGCATTCTCAAATGGATCACCCGGGGATTCGGCATCGTCTTTCAGCGAACCATGGGGCTTCGCGGCGCGCCGGCGCTGGCCACCGCGGCGACCGTCTTCATGGGCCAGGTGGAGGGGCCGATCTTCATCCGCGCCTATCTGCCCAGCCTGTCGCGCTCGGAACTCTTCCTGCTGCTGACCGTCGGCATGTCCTGCGTCTCCGGATCGACGCTGGTCGCCTACGCAACCATCCTCAAGGGGGTCGTGCCGGCCGCCGCGGCGCACGTGCTCACCGCCTCGCTGATCAGCGCCCCGGCGGGTATTCTGCTGGCCCGCATTCTCATCCCCCGCGAGCCCGCCGCCGAGGTGGCCGAGGACGTCGACCTGGACTCTACCAAGACCTATGCCAGCACCATTGACGCCCTGATGAAGGGCACGACCGATGGCCTGCAGATCGTGCTGGCGATCGGCGCCACCCTGATCGTCTTTGTCGCCCTGATCTCCCTGGCTGATCGGTTGCTGTCGTTGCTCGGACCTGTCGCGGGCTCGCCCCTGAGCATCGGGCGTGGCCTGGGCCTGCTCTTCTCGCCGCTGGCCTGGTCGATGGGCATTTCATGGCGCGACGCCCCCGCGGCCGGCTCGCTGCTCGGCGTCAAGCTGGTGCTGACCGAGTTCCCCGCCTTTTTCAACCTCTCCAAACTGGACCCGGGATCATTCTCCGATCGCAGCCGGCTGATCATGACCTACGCCCTCTGCGGCTTCGGCAACATCGCATCAGTCGGCATCAACGTCGCCGGCTATTCGGTGCTCGTGCCCCAGCGCCGCGAGGAGGTCATGGCCATGGTCTGGAAAGCCCTGCTCGGCGGCTTCCTCGCCAGCTGCCTGACCGCCTCGATCGTCGGCGCCCTCCCCGCAACCCTCTTCCCCCAATCCTAGATCAGCGGCCACCCCTTGCACTTCTCCCATCGCACTACCAATCCGGAGCCATCAGCCGTGGACTACCCCTTTACCCTTGTCGACGTGTTCGGCGCGCAGCCGTTGACCGGCAATCCGCTGGCCGTGGTTCATGACGCGGGAGCGCTGGACACCGAGCAGATGCTGCGGATCACCCGCTGGCTGAATTTCTCCGAGACCACCTTCCTCGTCCCGCCGACCGATCCGGCGGCCGACTATCACGTGCGCATCTTTACGCCTGATCGGGAGCTGCCGTTCGCCGGCCATCCGACACTGGGAACCTGCCGGGCCTGGCTGTCGCGCGGCGGCGCGGCCCGCGATCCGATGGCGATTGTCCAGCAATGCGGCGCCGGCCTGGTGACCGTCAGGCGCGATGGCGAGAAGCTTGCGTTTGCCGCCCCGCCCCTGCTGCGCGACGGCCCGGTGGACGAGACGACGATCGCGAAAGTAGTCGACTTCCTGAACATTGACCGCGCGGCCGTCGTCGATATTCAGTGGGTGGACAACGGCCCCGGCTGGATCGCGGTCCTGCTGGCCTCGGCCGAGGCGGTGCTCGCTGTCACGCCGGCCGCCCGATGCGCCACACGCGCCGAAATCGGTCTGGTCGCCCCTCACGCCCCCGGCGGACCGGCGGACTTCGAGCTGCGCGCCTTCTTCACCGACCAGGCCGGAACGGTGCGCGAGGATCCGGTGACCGGCAGCCTCAACGCCTCCATCGCCCAATGGCTGTTCGCCAGCGGCCGCGCGACCGGCAGCTATGTCGCCGCCCAGGGCACGGCGATCGGCCGCTCCGGCCGGATCGGGATCAGCCGCGATGGCGACGGACAGGTCTGGGTCGCCGGCGCCGCCGACATCCTGTCATCCGGCGTTTTCCAGCTCTGACGCCCCGGACCGTCGGCGCCAGACAGCGCAAGCGGAGGTAAAAGGGTAAAAGGGGACATGATATATTTACCCAAATTGCTGGCGGCGGTCCGGTAGCATTTAGGGTAAATATATCATGTCCCCTTTTACCCAGATCAGCTGTCACGGTGTTGATCGCTCTGGTCCCGACACGCCCGTCGCCTCGCCGGCAACCATCACGCGTGTCATGCGTTCAGGCCCTGCCGTCGACGTCGACGGTCCGTCGGTGCGCCGGCGGCGTAGACATCAAGGAAGCCAGACACATGCCCCCTATATCGCTTCGCGGATCCATCCTCGCCGCCGCCGTCATCGCAGCGCTTTCCGTGTCGGCCTGTAGTCCGAAACCAGCAGACACCACCGCCAGCGACAATGCCGCAAACGCCGCCGCGAACAGCGCCGCGGCTGCATCCAACCAGGCCAGCAATGCGGCGGGCAGTGCAGCTGACAGCGCCGCCAACGCGGTCCCACCCACCAATAGCACCACCACGACGACGACGACGTCCTCTACGCCCAACTAAAGCCCGGCGTCCCGCAGACCTGCGGCAAAGCACCGGCAGCCACGAACGGAGCAAGACGCGCGCGCGGCCGCCGGTAATGCTTGCTTTTCCATCCCCGGTGATTTCTGCGTGATCGACGCTGATGGGGCGACAATTCGCCAGTGGTCGGGGAGCTACGTCCCGGCGCCGATTTCGACGAAACCGGGCATTACCAGCATGTCCGCGGGCAACTCGCCGGCTACGAGAGCACCAAGAGACTGATCCCAGTCGCCCGCATGCACTGCTTTCAGACTCCATACCTCTGCGAGTGTAGTGTCCACTTCAGTGATTCCTTTTATGTAATTGAAATGCTGAAATACATA
>JANXTX010000218.1 GCA_025352165.1 Caulobacteraceae bacterium
GGGAAACCCGCACGTCCGGTTTGATGAGCGGGGAGGGGAAACGGATCGCCTCGGCGACACCGCGCCTCTCCTCGACTCGAGTGGTTGAATCCCCAAAGCTTCCACCACCGCGACCAGGCTGGAAGGGCGCCTGTCAGATCACCATGCGCTTCAGGCCATCTCTGAATAGCGGCACATTGAAATTCATCAGCAATCCGACATGCAGGCCCGATAGTCTAAGATAAGACAGCAACTGCGCCTGATAGAGCCGACTGAGCGTTTCAACGGCCTTGATCTCGACGATCAGCAATCCAGCCACGATCAGGTCAAGCCGATAGCCTGCGGCAAGTTCAACTCCCTCATAATTGATCGGTAGCCACACTTGGCGTTTGAAGGCGATTCCTCGCAACTCGAGTTCTCGGGCGAAGCACTGCTCGTAGACCGACTCCAGCAATCCCGGCCCGAGGGCCCTGTGCACCTTCAGTCCGGCCTCGACCACCTGTCCGCTAAGTTCGCGCGCGTAGTCGGTCATGGCCAGCCCCCTAATCCACAGGACCGTAGCACCGTTCGGCCTCGACGCCTTGCGTCGATGCAGTACGCGCACTAAACCAGCCGCTTAGCCCACATCCCCGAATCCGCCGACGCGTCTCCTCGCGCGGTCCTTGCGCGCGAGACCAACAATGCCCAGACGCACGGATATCGCCTCGATCCTGATCATCGGCGCCGGGCCGATCGTGATCGGACAGGCTTGTGAGTTCGACTATTCGGGGGTGCAGGCCTGCAAGGCGCTGCGGGCGCAGGGCTATCGGATCATCCTGGTCAACTCCAATCCGGCGACGATCATGACCGATCCGGAGCTGGCCGACGCCACCTACATCGAGCCGATCACGCCGGAGATCGTCGAGAAGATCATCGCCAGGGAGCGTCCCGACGCCCTCCTGCCGACCATGGGCGGCCAGACCGCCCTCAACACGGCGCTGGCTCTCGAGCGCAATGGCGTTCTCGACCGCTATCATGTGGAGATGATCGGCGCCCGCGCCGAAGTGATCGACAAGGCGGAGGACCGGGTCAAATTCCGCGACGCCATGGACGCCATCGGTCTGGAAAGCCCGAAATCCCATGCCGCCCACACCATGGAGCAGGCGCTGGAGGCGCAGAAGCACATCGGCCTGCCGGCGATCATCCGCCCCTCGTTCACGCTCGCCGGCACCGGCGGCGGCATCGCCTACAACCTCGAGGAGTTTCGCGAGATCGTCGAGCGCGGCCTCGATCTTTCTCCCACCACGGAGGTGCTGATCGAGGAAAGCGTCCTCGGCTGGAAGGAATACGAGATGGAGGTCGTCCGCGACCTCGCCGACAACTGCATCATCGTCTGCTCGATCGAGAACATCGATCCGATGGGCGTGCACACCGGTGATTCCATCACCGTCGCCCCGGCGCTGACCCTGACCGACAAGGAATACCAGCGCATGCGCACCGCCTCGATCGCGGTGCTGCGCGAGATCGGCGTCGAGACCGGCGGCTCCAACGTGCAGTTCGCGGTCAACCCGGCCGACGGTCGCATGGTGGTCATCGAGATGAACCCGCGCGTCTCCCGCTCCAGCGCGCTCGCCTCCAAGGCCACCGGCTTTCCGATCGCCAAGATCGCCGCCCTGCTCGCGGTCGGCTACACCCTCGATGAGCTGACCAACGACATCACCGGCGCGACGCCCGCCTCGTTCGAGCCGAGCATCGACTATGTCGTCACCAAGATTCCCCGCTTCGCCTTCGAGAAGTTCCCCGGCGCGGTGCCCGACCTCAACACCCAGATGAAGTCGGTGGGCGAGGTGATGGCCATCGGTCGCACCTTCGCCGAGAGTTTCCAGAAGGCCCTGCGCGGCCTGGAGACCGGCTTGTCCGGCCTCGACGAGATCGACATCGAGGGCGCTTCGCACAGCAGCAACGGTCGCGCCGCCATCATCCGCGCGCTCGGCCAGCCGACGCCAGATCGCCTGCGGGTGATCGCCCAGGCCTTCCGCCATGGCCTGAGCGTCGAGGAGGTCAACGCCGCCTGCTCCTACGATCCCTGGTTCCTGCGCCAGATCGAGACCATCGTCGCCGAGGAGGCGCAGGTTCGCGCCCACGGCGTGCCCGCCGAACCGGCCGCGCTGCATCGCCTGAAAGCGATGGGCTTCTCCGACGCCCGTCTTGCCCATCTGACCCGTCAGACCGAGCAGCAGGTTCGCGCCGCCCGGCATGCGCTGGGCGTCCGCCCGGTGTTCAAGCGCATCGACAGCTGCGCCGCCGAGTTCGCAGCCATCACCCCCTACATGTACTCGACCTATGAGACCGGCCCGCTCGGCCAGCCGGCCCAGTGCGAGTCCGATCCGACCACCCGTCGCAAGGCGATCATCCTCGGCGGTGGTCCCAACCGCATCGGCCAGGGCATCGAGTTCGACTACTGCTGCTGCCACGCCGCCTTCGCGCTGGCCGACATCGGCGTCGAGTCGATCATGGTCAACTGCAACCCGGAGACCGTTTCCACCGACTACGACACCTCCGATCGCCTGTATTTCGAACCGCTGACCGCCGAGGACGTGCTGGAGCTGATCGCCGTCGAGGCCTCCGCCGGCGAACTGCTCGGGGTCATCGTCCAGTTCGGCGGCCAGACTCCGCTCAAGCTGGCCCATCCGCTGGAGGCCGCCGGCGTGCCGATCCTCGGCACCACGCCCGACGCCCTCGACCTGGCCGAGGACCGCGAGCGGTTCCAGCACCTGTTGCATTCGCTCGGCATCGCCCAGCCGATCAACGCCACCGCGCGCGGCGCGCAGGAGGCTCTGGAAGGCGCCCGCAAGGTCGGCTTTCCGGTCGTCATCCGCCCTTCCAACGTCCTCGGCGGCCGGGCCATGGAGATCGTCCGCGACGAGGAACAGCTGGCCCGCTACATCCAGACCGCCCTGGCGGTCAGCGGCGACGCCCCGGTGCTGATCGACCAGTACCTGTCGCGCGCCACCGAGGTCGACGTCGACGCTCTCTGCGATGGCGAGACCGTGTTCGTCGCCGGCGTGCTCGAACACATCGAGGAGGCGGGCGTCCATTCCGGCGACAGCGCCTGCTCGATGCCGCCATTCTCGCTGCGCGCAGACACCGTCGAGGAGCTCAAGCGCCAGACCCGCGCCATGGCCAAGGCGCTCAACGTCCGTGGCCTGATGAACGTGCAGTTCGCCATCGAGGAACCGCTCGGCGACGCTCCGCGCATCTTCGTGCTGGAGGTCAATCCCCGCGCCAGCCGCACCGTGCCGTTCGTCGCCAAGACCATCGGCGCGCCCGTCGCCGCCATCGCCGCCAAGATCATGGCCGGCGCGTCGCTGGCCAGCTTTGGACTGACCGACGCCCCCTACGATCACGTCGCGGTCAAGGAGGCCGTCTTCCCGTTCGCGCGCTTCCCCGGCGTCGACACCGTGCTGGGCCCGGAAATGCGTTCCACCGGCGAGGTCATGGGCCTCGACTGGCGCCGCGAGGGGGAAACCGACATGGGCCCCGCCTTCGCCCGCGCCTTCGCCAAGAGCCAGATCGGCGGCGGCGCCAAGGTGCCGACCGGCGGCGCCGTGTTCGTCTCGGTCAAGGACGCCGACAAGCCGTGGATACTCGAACCCGTCCGCCTGCTGCTGGCCCGCGGTTTCCGCGTCCTCGCCACCTCCGGCAACCACGCCTTCCTGACCAGCCACGGCATCGCCTCGGAGCCGGTGAAGAAGGTTCTCGAGGGGCGACCGCACATCCTCGACGCCATGAAGAACGGCGAAGTGCAGCTGGTCTTCAACACCACCGAGGGTCGCCAGTCGCTGGAAGACAGCTTCTCCCTGCGCCGCACCGCCCTGATGATGAAGATCCCCTACTACACCACCGCCGCCGGCGCCCTCGCCGCCGCCCGCGCCATCTCCGTCCACACCACCGAAGGCATGGAAGTCCGCTCCCTGCAGAGCTACGCGGCGGTCTAAACCGAGGCGGCTCGCGCGCGGTCGCCCGGCGCCGTTCATCGACGGCTACACCGGCGACCGGTGGCCGTTCCTCGACTGGGCGCGGGTCTGGCGCGAGGCCCAGCGGCCCGACGCCGAGCGGCGGCAACAGGCCACCGACCCCCGCTCACCGGGCTGCCGCGCGACAATCAAGATGAGAGTACCGACCCGAGGCTTGAGGCGAAGGGAGGGCGTAGCGCTGCGGTTTGATCCCCGTGTTTTCGGCCTATGTGCAGGGATGGCCCGCCATGGGCCCTTGCGTGGCGCCGTTCACGCGGCCATTCTTACCAGAGACGGTAAGAAAGGAGCGCCCAATGCGGATCACGGCCAAGGGACAGGTGACCATTCCCCGGCATGTGCGCCTGGCGGCGGGGCTGATGCCGGGAACGGACGTGTCGTTCGAGCTCGATGGCGGCGCAGTCCGTCTTGTCAAATCAGAAGGCCGCAATACCCGCTCGACCCGCGGCGAGCGGCTCGTCGGGGGGCTCGACGGAGCCGGATGCTATGGCATGTCGACCGATGAGATTCTCGCCCTGATGCGCGGACCGTCGGCCGAGGACGAGTTGCAAGGCCGGGAATGATCCTGGTTGATTCCAATGTGATCATCGACGTGGCCTCGGCCGACCCGATCTGGAGTGACTGGTCGAGGAACGCCTTGCGCCAAGCCGCGGACAGTGACGAGATCGCGATCAATCCGATCATCTACGCCGAGGTTTCGCCGGGATTCGCCACCATCGAGCTACTTGACGCTCATCTCGGCGACGGCGCGTTCCGCCGGCTCGCCTTGCCCTATGAGGCGGGTTTCATCGCCGGGCGGGCCTTCGTCGACTATCGCCGCCGCGGCGGGCAACGAACCTCTCCCCTGCCCGACTTCTACATCGGCGCCCACGCCGCCGTCGCCGGCCTGAGCCTGCTGACCCGCGACCCCAGGCGCTACGCCGGCTACTTTCCCAGGGTCCAGTTGATTTCGCCCCCCTGACCTCCGCTAATCCCCGAACATATCCCCGATCGCCGCCGCCCGCGTCCGCACGGGGGTAGATGGCGTGAGGACGATGTCGTCCAGGGCGTCGTCGAGATGCCAGAGCGTGCGGTCGACGGTGACGCCCATGGATCGCAGTTCCCGCACGATCTCCTCTCGCAAGGGTTCCGGGACCGGCTTGTTGCCGGCCAGCCTGGCCTGGCTGAGCGCCCAGCCGTGCAGGCGGTCACGGAATATCTCCAGCACCAGGCCCGGCTCCATGCGCGCGGCGAACTCGCCAGCAAGATAACTCAGGATCGGTGACGCGGACCCGACCGACAGCGGGCGGACGTCACGGGGTTTGCAGAAGATCACGATGGTATTCCGGAGCGCGCGGCTCCGGGAGCGAGCGGGCTCGACTAGGGTTGGAAATCGGCGCGCAGGCCGGAGGTCAGACCAAAGCGCGCGCACACGGGCTCGCCGGGGCGAGACGGGGGATGGTGTGGCGTGGCGTGGTTCATTCGTGGATTGACCCGTAAGCGGTTGGGGCCGCGCCTATTTCACGGGCCCGCCCGGCGTTCAAGCCAAAGTCGCGATCCTCACGCTTCCGCCGTGTGATCGTTGCGCGGGGGCCACAGTGGGCAGTGGGGACATGATCCAATCGTTCTTTGGCGATTGGTTCGTGTACCCGACAACGGGGCTTTCCGGCGGGGACACGAACCAGATGCGAGGAGACATTTGGATCATTTCCCCAGCTGCCGCCGCGTCAACCGCGAAAGCGCGTTGCGGTGTCAGGCTCCCCCACCCGTCTTCTCGCAAGGGCTCGAAGCCACTCTCCCCGGTCCATACAAAAGAGAGGGAAGAGCTCAGGTAGCTTTCAGTGTGCGCTCTGCCGATCAGGCCAGCCAGTTCTCGACGTGCAGGCCAGGCACGCGCGGGAAGGCCTGATCGTCCGTGGCCAGGCCCCTTCCGAGTGTAAGCGCGTGGGCGGCGATCAGCAGGTCGTTCGCCCCCATCGGCTGTCCCTTGCGTTCCATGCGATGGCGCAAACTACCATAGATCAGGTCTGCCGGCGCCGCGAAAGGTTCGACCTCGATGGCGCTCAGCAGTCTTTCCACCGCGTCTGTCAGGCGTGGCGATCCTTTTCGCGCGGCTCCGTAGCGCAACTCCGCCGCAACAACGATGCTGATCGAAACCGGCGTCGCCAAGGCCTTGATGTGTTCCGCAACGACACCGCCGGGATCGCGCATCAGGGCGGACACGATGTTCGTGTCCAGCATCATCTCGCTCAAATCGCCACCGGGCCGGGCGGATCATCCTCGACGATCGGAAGCGCGTCTTCAGCGGACAGTGGCTCCAGCGCTTTGAGCACCGCCAGCAGCCGCGCGTTCGGCCCGTTCGGCGCGCCGGCTTCGATCACCAGCCTGTCCCCCTCCTTGCGCATGACCGCTTCGTCTCCCGGCAGCTCGAACTCGCGCGGAATGCGAACGGCCTGATTGCGGCCATTCCGGAACAATTTGACCTTGCGCTGCACGTTCATGGCGCTGGTTTAGCACCAGCCTATGCTCCGGCATAGGCCGGCGTATGGTGGGATTCGTGAGGCCAGGAAACACCTCCCTCCCCCCTTCTGGAGGACAGGCCGAAGGCCAGGGTGGGGCACGGCGCCAGACACGCGCGATACAGCTCTGTCACCTTCCCCCACCCTGGCGGCTACGCCGTCTGTCCCTCCCCATGAAGGCTACCGGATTCACACATCTCGAAGACAGCCCAAAAGTCACTTCTCCCGTCTGGGAGAAGAAGGGGCCCACGCCTCTTGGCGCGGGAAGATGAGGGTCTTTTTTGCAACGCTACAGACCCTCACCCTCCCAATCGCTCCCACCTACGCTACGCAAGAGCTTCGCTTCGGCGGGCAAGCCGCGATCGGGCCCCTCCCTCTCCCAAACGGGCGAGGTGTTTCCTGGATCACCTTCGAGATGTGTGCATCCGGTAGCCCCATGAAGGGGAAGGAGGCGACCCTCATTCCCGCTCTCGTCCTTCAGGCCCACACCTGTCATCCCGCGAGCCCGCGCCGCCCGCAGCAGCCAGGTCAGCGTCGCCGCTGCCTGGTCGTAGCCCAGGCCGTCCGGCGGGCGGATGTTGGAGGCGCAGTTGCGTTCGCTGTCGAGGCGGCCCACGCGGGGGTTCCAGGTCAGGTAGGCGCCCAGGCTGTCGGGGGCGCTGAGGCCCGGGCGCTCGCCCAGCAGGATCAGACTGATCCGCGCGCCCATCCGCTCGCCGATATCGTCGGCTAGCGCGACGCGGGCCAGGCCGGCGATGACGATCGGCGCGATAGTCCAGCCGGCGAGGGCCGCGATCAACCGCGCGACGATCGCTGGCGCGTGGCCGTGCGCCGCCGGGGCCGACAGGCCATCGCCAACCACGATGACCAGATCGCAATCGCCACCTCGCAAAGCCTCGGCGCTGGCCGGTTCGAGCCGCCGGCCCAGGTCCGGGCGGCGCAGATAGGCGCCGCGGTCGACGGCCTGGCTGTGCACCACGATAGAGGGGAGGGGGGCCAGCGCGGCGGCGATGCGTTCTGGCTCGAACGGCGCATGCACCGCGTCGCGGGCCAACGCGTGGTCGCGCTGGAAATCGAGCATCGCGCCGGTCGGCAGGCCGGGACCGCTGCGGCCGAGCGCGACCCGCGCGGAGGTCAGCTCTCGCAGCCGGGCGAACGGATCGGTCGGAACCGGCGGCTTCATGGCGCATAGTCCAGCAACGCCGGCCGGCTGTCGGGCAGCCGCACCTGTCCGGCGGCGTCGAGCATGCCCATTCCCTCCAGCCAGGCCTCGAACTCCGGCGCCGGGCGCAGGTTCAGCGCCGAGCGGGCATACAGGGCGTCGTGGAAGCTGGTGCTCTGATAGCCCAGCATGACGTCGTCGGCGCCGGGCACGCCCATGATGAAGTTGACCCCGGCCACGCCCAGCAGGGTCAGCAGATTGTCCATGTCGTCCTGGTCGGCCTGGGCATGATTGGTGTGGCAGACGTCGACGCCCATCGGCAGCCCCAGCAGCTTGCCGCAGAAGTGATCCTCCAGCCCGGCGCGCAGGATCTGATTGCCGTCATACAGGTACTCGGGGCCGATGAAGCCGACCACGCTGTTGACCAGGAACGGATCAAAGGCCCGGGCGACGCCATAGGCGCGGGCCTCCAGTGTCTGCTGGTCGACGACGTGGTGCGCATCCGCCGACAGCGCCGAGCCCTGGCCGGTCTCGAAATAACATACCTGGCCGCCGCCTCGCGCCAGCGACAGCGCGGCGTCGCGGCCCTGGGCCAGCAGGGCGAGATCGACGGCGAACCCGCGATTGGCGGCTTGCGTGCCGGCGATCGACTGGAACACGAGGTCGACCGGCGCGCCGCGTTCGATCGCCTCGATCGTGGTGGTGACGTGGGCCAGGACACAGCTTTGTGTCGGGATGTCGAACCGCGTCCGCAGGTCGTCGATCAGATTGAGCAGGCTTATGGTCGAGGCCAGATTGTCGCCGGCCGGATTGATGCCGATCACCGCGTCGCCGCAGCCATAACTCAATCCGTCGACGATCGAGGCGGCGATTCCGGCGGGATCGTCGGTCGGGTGGTTGGGCTGCAGGCGTACGGACAGGCGGCCGGGCAGGCCGACGGTGCCGCGGAACCGGGTGACGACGCGGCGCCGGGCGGCGACGGCGATCAGATCCTGATTGCGCATCAGCTTGCTGACGCCGGCGACCATCTCCGGCGTCAGGCCCGGGCCGACCGCGATCAGCGCCTCGGCCGGCGCTGCCAGCAGCCACTCGCGCAGCGCGCCGACCGTCAGATGGGCGATGGGCGCGAACGCCTGTGCATCGTGGCTGTCGAGGATCAGCCGGGTAACCTCGTCGCTCTCATAGGCAACCACCGCCTCATGCAGGAAGTCCCGCAGCGGAACCTCGGCCAGCGCCCATCGCGCGGCGACGCGCTCGATATGGCTGGACGCGGCGATCCCCGCCAGTTCGTCCCCCGACCGCGCCGGCGTCGCCTTGGCCAATAGCGTCCGCAGGCCCTCGAAGCCGAACCGCTGACCGGCCAGGGTGGTGGCGTACATCGATGGCCTCCTCCGCTCCGGCCCACGGCAATCGGGCGAAGATAATTTTTACCACGAAGTTCACGAAGGACACGAAGTAGAGTGCGAAGTTGGCTGAATTACGCTTCGCGCGAAGCGCCAAATCTAACCTTGATATTCTTCTTCGTGTCCTTCGTGAACTTCGTGGTCAATTTTTCCTGCCCTCGACGCCAGGCGCGCCCTGGCGATAGTTCACTCTATTGGCCTGCGCCCCGGCCGCGGCCCTCAGTAGGCCGACGCCGTCAGCGTCACGTCCGCCAGCCGCCACGCCTTGTGGAACGCCGCGGTCGTCGCCTTCGCTTCCTCGATCCGTCCCTGCGCCCGCAACGCCTCGGCGAGCCCGAACAGCGACCAGCCGTTGTCGGGGTTCTGCTTCAGGTCCTCGCGATAGACTTGCTCCGCCTCGCCCGCCGCGTGAGCCCGCAACAACGCATCGCCCAGCGACTGCCGCGTGGGCGCCAGCCAGTTGCGCGGCTCGTCATAGGCCAGTTGGTCCTCCGATGTGACGGCCCGGCGCAGCGCGGCGATCTCATCACCCGTGCGTCCCTCGGCTTGGGCGATGCGCCCCTCGACCATCGCAGTCGCGACCGCCAGCACGTCCTTCAGCGCATTCTGCCCCGCGCCCGGGTCGGGCGACAGGCCGTCCGCCAGCGCCTTCAGTTGCGCCAGCGTCTCCCGCGCCTCGCTCACCTTCCCCGTGGCCGCCTGCGCCATGCCCCGACCGTACAGCCAGCCGCCCGTCAGTCCGGGCAGGCGCCGGTCCGGTTGCGGCATCGCCAGCAGCTCGTCCCACAGGCCAAAGCGCACGCGCGCCAGATAGGCTTCCGCCACATACCAGGCGCCGCCCTGCATCTCGATCAGCATGGCGTCCGGCGTGATTGCCCGCGACTGGTCCACCGCATGGATGGTCTCCGCCCGGCGACCTTCCATGGCCGTCGAATAGGCCAGGAACTGGTAGTTATGCCCCCCGTACATGGAGATGTAATAATCGGGCGGCGTCGTGTGCCCGACATAGGCCAGATCCGCCGCCGCCCCCAGGCGATTGGCCTCCGCCGCCTCTTCATAGCGGCCGACCCGTTGCAGGATGTGCGCGGGCATGTGCACCAGATGGCCCTCCGCCGGCGCGGCCCTGGCCAGTACGGCTATGGCGGCCAGCGCCTTTTCCGGATGCGTCGACTGTTCCAGCGCATGGACGTAATAGTGGTTCGCGCCGACATGCTCCGGGTCGCGCGCCAGCACCGCTTCCAGCCGGGCGACCACCTCAAGCGTGCCGGGCGTCGGCGTCCCGTCCGCCCCCCACAGCTTCCAGGCGTGCAGGTCCATCAGCGATTCGGCGTAGAGAACCTGCACATCCAGGTCGTCGGGAAACCGCCCCGCGACCTCGCGCATCGCGTCGGAATAGACGGCCAGCACCGGCAGTGTCGCGTCGGGGCCCAGCGCTTCGGCGCCGGGATAGCGTTTGGCCAGCGCGCCGATCAGCGCCTGCTCGACCGGCGAGCCATGCGCCGCCTCCGCCTGCGCCCTGCCCAGCGCCTCAAAGGCGACCTTCGCGCGCGGCGCGCTGAGAAACAGCAGATTGTAGTTCGGCCCGACCGTGAACGAGACGCCCCAGAAACAGGCCGCGCAATGCGGATCGATCCGCGCCGCCCTGGCGAACGACCGCGTCGCCTCATCATGGTTGAAGCCCCACATCAGGCTCATGCCCTGGTCGAAATACCGCTGCGCCAGCGGCGAGCTGGTCACGACCGGCCGATGGACCTTCGCCAGTCCGTCAAATAGCATTGCCCCCTTGGCCCAGTCCGCGGTGGTCTGCGGGATGGTGGTCATGGCGGGGGCGGGGGCCATGTCGTCCATGGCGGCGGAGGCGGCGGAGGCGGGGGAGGGGGGGAGGAGGGGCAGTGTGGATAGTGCGGCGAGAGCGAAGAGTATCAGTGAATTGCGCATGGCTGCCCCTCCGCAAGCGATGATTTGGCTGTCAGGATGTATCCCACCAACGCACGCAAGGGCAAATTGCAATGTTGCACTTTAGTGAGATCGGAACAGTGCTATGGTCGACACAATTACCGATGCTATGGACATGACGATACTGATTGCCGCCGTGATATTGGCGTGGCGAGCGATTTGGTTGGCTTCGGCTGCCAGGCGGTTGGCCTCGGCTGCGAAGGCATTCCGACCTGCTTCTTTGGCGCTTTCTACGGCTGAGTCTTGCTCGCCGAGCCATAGTTGAGCGGCGACCGCGCGGGCGGGAGGACCGATCCCTATGCCTCCTCCTGCTGGCATTGCTAAATGGGCTCGCACTTTGGCTTCGCCCATTTCCTCGAACTCTGCTCGCCAGCGCTCTTCTTCGGCCGTCATGCGCGAAAGTGTATCCATGAAAGCGGGCATGGGCAAATTGCAGGGCAGTGGTATGAATGGCTCGGAATTTCGGAACAGGTCGACAGTGTATCCTGTCGACCCAAGCTTGATGTTTTGGCGGCGTCCCGTTCAGGAATGCTTCAAAACTTAAGGCGTCAATGCTGCGGAAAAGGGGGCGGATCGAGTTTCCGTTCCGCCCCCTGGGCGCCTACAGCCCGAAATACCCGCGTAGAGATTGGAACGTTATTTCTGTAACTCCATAGTGGCCGAAGCCGCGTGCGGCATTTTCCGTGCTTCGCCAATCGTCCCAGCTAAGCAGGAAGGAGTGCTTGTCACCAGTCACGGTGCGGGTTCGTTTAGTTACTCGACCCTGAAAGTGGCCGTAGTTATCGATCCCCACTTGTTTGAGAAGGTCCGCAGAGATTATCGGGCCGTGCTCTGCAATGACGCGGAGCCCGGCAATTGTCTCCTCTGAGCACCCTTGCATGAACTCCGATACCCGGTCTGGGCTGAGGTTAACTACCTCGTCCCAGTCCCAGCCATCGGATGTTCCCTGTGGCGTCGGAGCCGATGACCCGGCGGCTCCAAGGATAAGGTTCACAATATCTGTTCGCGTAGAAGGCTTTAGCCTGCTAAGGTCGCCCGCAGTAAGTATGATGTCCATGATAAACTCCTAGTTTTGGACTGCCATTTTGGGGCGGTGAAATTCCGCTTCGCCGCCCCAAGTCGGGTTTGAGCATATTGGTCCGAGTGGGTCGACTCCCATTTTGACCATGCCAAAATTTTTTTGATGCCGCCAAAGATCGTTTGGCTGGCGGTTTGGGGCCGACTTAGCAAGTCCGAATTTCGGTGACGCCCTATGAATTGCAAAATTACCACGCCATCATGACCCCGCCGTCACCGACAGCCTTACCCCCAACGCCTTCATCACGCTGGCGATCGTGGCAAACGACGGATTGCCTGTGTCGGCCAGCGCCTTGTAGAGCCCGGCCCGAGTGATCCCGGCCTTGCGGGCGATGTCGGTCATGCCGCGGGCGCGGGCGACATCGCCGATCGCCGCCTTGATCAGTTCCGGATCGCCATCCTCGAACACCGCGTCGAGATAGGCGGCGATCGCTTCCTCGCTGTCGAAGTGCTCGGTAACGTCCCAGCGCGTTGTCGCAATACTCATCAGTCCAGCTCCGGCGCCATTGCCTTCGCCCGCCGAATGTCCGGGTCCTGACAGGGCTTGTCTCCGCCGTCGGAAACGCGGGAAACGCACCGCATAACTGCCACCACTGCAAAGGAAGCCTCAGTCGCCGGCGTTATCCGCATCGATCCATTCCGCCGCCATGGCCCGGAAATCCTTGAACGTGATCTCGTCTGGATGCAGCCGTTTCAGCGCGCGGATAGCTGGGACGTCGGCGCGGAAGCGGTCGTATTCCGCGGCGATGGCACGCCCGCCCGGAATAGCGGGATCGCGAAGCACGTCCCGTAGTCAGGTCGCCACCTGTTCAATGAGAATCGCCACGTCTCCTCCATGGGCATGAATGTCCTGCCCGGCGATGTCGGAAAGGAAGGTCTGGTATTGAAATGGTTCCCGGTCGAGAATTAGCGCCCGCTTCGCCTGCTGGGTTTTCCACCGAACTTCTTGGCGCCGAGGAAGAGCCCCAGTTCGAAGGGCATGTTGAAGCGCGGAAGGCTCGTGTTCGGGTCCGCCTCGGTTTTGGAGATGTCGTGAATGCCGAGAGGGCAATCCTTGATGATGCGGCAGATCTTTTCGAGCCGCACCTCGGCCCCATCGTCATTCTCGCGGGCGCACCGGGCCACGAACCCAGAGCGTACGACGGCGAAGACGATAGCGTTGAATTGATCCTGGTAGTCCGGCGAAAAGGGACAGTTGATGAAGACCGAACGGTCCGTCACCCGGTTCGTCTGGACGCGTGAACAGCCATCACCGCGGCCCGCAACTCCTTAGCCGAGAAATGCGTCGCGCGGCCCTGATTGAGGATGCGCACGCCGTCCCTGGTCACGCCCAGAACCTTCCCCGCTCCGCCCCGGGTTGGTGTCGTCGTCCCCGACGATTTGGATGGTGTCTTTGCCATGCGCGCATGATGCGCGTCCGCCTGTTGTTCCGCAAGGCAATGATCGGGGGGATCAGGTCGGGGGATTTCATGTCGCCTCGGCGACGCGCGATATCAGGGGACACAATGTGTGCCGCAGAGGCACGGAAAGGAGTTCGATATGAACTAGAGACCGTGTCGTAAAGCTGCGTGGATGATGAGGGAAGGCCCCTCGGGATCGGCTTTCAGGAGCGGGTTCCAAACCAGCCCGAGCTGCTGCGGTAGAAGAGTCGTGGTGGTGAGCGTCGGGTGAAAAGTCCCGGCCTTGACCGGGGCAGGTGAGTGTCCGGAAGACGAGCGAAAGCAAACCCTTCGATGACGCGTCGTTAATGGATCAAATGCCGTCGAAACCAGGGGTGATTGTGTCTCCTGGGACAAGCCCGTCGGGAGCCTGATGACTGGGCGGGTGGCGGTCGGCGTTTAGGGGGCGTGAGCCGGACACAGGCGTTCATGCGGAACTGCGGGAACCAGACCTTGGATGCCAAGAGAGAAGTCCAAGCGGCCAAAACCGTGAGGCGAGAGTATCGATGCCAAGGCCTGGGGCGGATCGACCTGTAGTAGCGATGAAGGCCCTGTAATGGGGCTGGAGCGAAGGGGTCGGATCAGAGGGTTGTATGATCGGAACAACTGGAAACAGGATGACCTCGACCAGGACAACAGACAAGCCGTTCATGATCGAGAAACGGCGAGTGTACGAAGCGTATAAAGCGGTCAAATCCAATCAAGGCGCGGCCGGCGTGGACGGTCAGACGATCGAGCAGTTCGAGACGGACCTGAAGGGGAATCTCTACAGGATCTGGAATCGGATGAGCTCGGGAAGCTACTTTCCGCCGCCGGTGCGCGCTGTCGCCATTCCCAAGAAGAGTGGCGGCGAGCGGATATTGGGCGTGCCCACCGTGAGCGATCGGATCGCGCAGATGGTGGTCAAACAGATGATCGAGCCGGACCTGGAAACGATCTTCCTGCCCGACTCCTATGGCTACAGGCCCGGCAAGTCGGCCCTGGACGCGGTGGGGGTCACGCGAGAGCGGTGCTGGAGATACGACTGGGTTCTCGAGTTCGATATCAAAGGTCTGTTCGACAACATCGACCACGAACTTTTGCTCAAGGCCGTTCGCAGGCATGTGACGTGCCAATGGGCGTTGCTCTACATCGAAAGATGGCTGACGGCGCCCATGGAACGCGATGGCGTCAGGCAGGAACGAACACGCGGAACGCCTCAGGGCGGCGTGATCAGCCCGATCCTGGCCAATCTGTTCCTTCACTACACGTTCGATCTGTGGATGGGACGGGCTCACCCCGACCTCCTCTGGTGTCGGTATGCGGACGACGGGTTGGTGCACTGCCGGACCGAGCAGGAAGCTGAAGCCATCAAGGCCGATCTTCAGGCTCGACTGGCGGAATGCCGCCTGGAATTGCACCCCGGCAAGACCAAGATCGTCTACTGCAAGGACGGACTGCGCCAAGGCGATCACCCGAACGTCACCTTCGACTTCCTCGGGTTCGCCTTCCGGCCCCGTCTGGTGAAGAATGCCCGGAACGGCAATCTGTTCTGCGGCTTCAATCCAGCGGTCAGCCCTTCGGCGTTGAAAGCCATGCGTTCCACGATCCGGGACTTGAACCTTCGGCGGCGAACCCATGCGTCGATGACCGATATCGCCCGCGTGCTCAATCCGCTCCTTCGGGGGTGGATCGCGTACTACGGACGATACTCGCCTTCGGCGATGCACAGCCTGTTCCAGCACGTCAATGCGACGTTGCTGGGCTGGCTGCGGCGGAAGTTCAAACGCTTCAAGCAGCGCAAGACCCAGGCCGGCCTCTTTCTACAACAACTGGCCCGCGACAGCGCTGCTCTCTTCGTACACTGGCGTCTCGGCGTGACCAGCGGGTTCGTCTGACGGGAGCCGTGTGAAGCGAGAGCCTCACGCACGGTTCTAAGAGAGGCCGGTGGTGCGATCCCGCCGGCCTACTCACCACTTAACTCGACCCGGGAAAGCCGCTTCGGGCGAGATAAGTGCACTGTCACCGTAATGCTAGCTTCTCCGCGGAATGCACGCCTTGGTGGACACGGGCTTTCGGTCGCCGCACTTGGTCCCCC
>JANXTX010000242.1 GCA_025352165.1 Caulobacteraceae bacterium
GCGTCAATCGCGTCCGCCCCACCCAGAACAGCCTCGATATCCGGCCAGCTTCCGTCGAACGAAATTTCCGAATCAGGTTCCATCCAAAGCTTGAATCACAATCCGATTCAAAGCAGAATCCCCTAACTTAGCGCCTATGGGTTCTATGCCCGCGCTACGAGTTAAGAGTATCTCCCGTCCCTTATCCTAGCGCGTATGGGCGTCCCGCCCCCGCTCCGATCTTGCCCAGGAGGTCAAATCAGCGTGACCATTCCTCAATCACGAACACGCCCGGAACGCGCCCCGACGGGTGAAGCAGATCTCCACACCCGTCACCACGCCCCGGGATACGCTGACCCACAGGCCCTTGACCGGCAATCCCGGGTTCGCGGCCAGGAACGCTTGCCGCACGGCCCTCACGTCGGCGGCCAATAGCGTGCGGGGCGAACGCAACGCGGCCGGGATCGCGACACGCCGCTCATCCGCCAACGACAGCGCGAAAAAGCCGGCGGGGGTAAGGCCCGAGCAGGTCCCGTGCCTGGGCCATTCATGGTCGATCATCGAGGGTGACGGATACAGGCCCGCGAACCGGTCGCGCTCGGCCGGCGCCAGGCCGGGGCCGGGGCACGCGCTCGGATAGTCGCCGCCCTCCAGCTGCGGCCAAAGCCCATGCAACGCGAACCCCTGGCCGCTGGCGCATTCGCCACTCGACCGATGTTCGGCGCAGAAGGCCGGAACCCAGGTCAGCGACAACACATAATAGCCGAAACGCCCCGGCGCGCGCGGCCCGACGTCGCTCCCGGCCCAGGCGCCGACGCTCAGCCCCAGCCAGGCCAGCCCCGCCAGCACCAGCCCCTTCATGGATTGCATCATCACTGTTCAGAACCCTCAGCTTATGTCCGCGGTTGATCGCTGATCCCACGCCGAACAAGAAAATTTGACCACGAAGGACACGAAGGACACGAAGAAATCAGGGAAGTATAGACTTGGCGCTTCGCGCGAAGCGCATTGAAACTTGTTCTCGCTCTACTTCGTGTCCTTCGTGTCCTTCGTGGTCAATTTTTCTTCCTCCGATTGCCGCTGCGCGTTTCCGTAGCCGCACTATCACATTTCGTCGTAAAGTGTAGCTTGACGCTATACGCTTTGGGGTGATAGTTCCGGCCATGAAAATCAGGAACGCGGTCCACAGGGGCTTGCGCCGATTTATCGAGAACGACGACGTATCGGGACTGCAGCCTGCTGTGATCGAAAAGGTCCGTCGCATCGTCACTTTCCTCCAGGACATGGAGCGCGAGGGCGAAATTCGGACTGTGCCAAGCTGGAAAGCGCACCTGCTGACCGGCGACCGGAAGGGGACGTGGAGCCTGTTTGTGACGATGAACTGGCGACTTACGTTCCGGATCGATCAGGCAGAGACCGAGATCGTCGACCTTGACTACGAAGATTACCACTAGGAGGTGGTTATGAGCATGCCTCGGGGTTTCCGTATGAAAAGCCCGGCCCATCCGGGCGGGTTTGTGAAGAGCGAGATTATCGAGGGGCTGGGCCTGTCGGTTACCGATGCGGCGAGCGCGCTGGGTGTGACCCGCGCGGCGCTGTCCGCGCTGGTGAACGAGCGGGCGCACCTCTCCCCGGAGATGGCGCTTCGCATCGAGAAGGCCTTCGGCATTCCGATGGACACCCTCATGAGGATGCAAAACAGCTTCGACATCGCCCAGGCCCGCAAGCGGGAAGGGGAGATTAACGTCGCGCCATTTATGGGACGCCCCCTCGACCATTCACCGACCAGTCCCTAGAAGACTTGCGAATTGCAAAAATGACTTGACATTATGCAATATATGTGACCTACCAATCCCCATGCTCTACCGCCCCTGCCCAGACATGGACCCGCCCACCGACGTGGACCTCGACGATCCGCCAATGGTCCAGATGGCTATCGCCGTGGAACGCGGCGAGCAGGATTTGCGCCTGCTATCGCGCCTCGCCGAAATCGCCATGGAACTGGCGGAGGCGCAGGGCGTCTATGCCAAGATCCGGCTGATCGCCGCCGGCGCCGACGGTGCGTCGCTGGCCCCACACGAAGACCCCACCGCCGCTTTCAACAAGATCGCCCAGACCCTTCGCCGTATCCTCGCTCTGCGGGCCAAGCTCGCTCATGACTTTGGTGTCGACCACCTCCGCCTGATAGGTGAGCGCGACAGTCGACGCGCGGCGCGTGCGCAGGCTCATAAAAAGGCGAAGCGAATCGATATCGAAGCCGGCTTCCGCGACGCTCTGGCGGAAGACTTCGCCGATGAAGATCAGGAAGAAGTCGAGAGTTACATCGGCGATATGGAAGAACTCTTCGACCGCGATGAACTGCACGGCTACATCGACCGCCCCGTCGGCGAAACCGTCGCCCGCCTCTGCAAGACCCTGGGCCTCAGCCCCGACCTCTGCATCCAGGACGCGGGCGGCTGGAAAATCCGCCGCGACCCCTATCCCTTCGAAGAAGCGAACCCTCCTCCCAATCCCTCACCTCCTGGGGCTACCGGATTCACGGATCTCGACGATGACCCACAAACCACTTCTCCCGACTGGGAGAAGAAGGGGCCCGCGCCCCTTGGCGTGGGAAGATGAGGGTCTTTCTGTCAGCGCTTTAGACCCTCACCCTCCCAGCTTCGCTGGGCCCCTCCCTCTCCCAAACGGGCGAGGTGTTCCGTGGATCACCTTCGACATCTGTGAATCCGCTAGCCCCAGAAGGGGAGGGAGGTCGCGTGCGCTTACCTTCCCTCGAACTTCGCGGGCCGCTTCTCCATGAACGCGCGCATCCCTTCCTTGGCATCCTCCGTCCGCAGCAGCGGCAGCAGTTGCAGGAACACGTGATGCACGTGGTCGTTGAAGGATTCCTCCAGGCCCATCCGCATCATCCGCTTCGACGCCTGCACCGCCAGCGGCGCGTTGGCGGCGATCTCGGCGGCCATCGCGCGGGCGACGCCGGCCAGCTCGGCCTCGGGAACCACACGCGAGGCCAGGCCCATCTCGACGCATTCGGCGGCCGTCAGTGTACGACCGGTGAAGATCAGCTCCGCCGCCCGCGACCAGCCGATCAGTCGCGGCAAAAACCACGTGCCGCCGGATTCCGGCAGGATGCCGCGCTTGGTGAACGCCGCCGCCATCTTCGCGCCGCTCGCCATCAGGCGGATGTCGCAGCCCAGCGCGGTGTCCATGCCATAACCCGCTGCCGAGCCGTTCAGGGCGCAGATCGTCGGCGTGCCCATGTTGAACAGCACCGTCGGCGGCGTCTCGCGCAGGTCCAGATTGGTGGCGATCCGCGCGCCCGACGCGATGCCGTCGCCAGTTCCCTTGGTCGCCTCGCCCAGGTCCAGCCCGGCGCAGAACGCCCGGCCGGTGCCGGTCAGGATCACCACCCGCACGTCCGGATCGGCGTCGGCCTTGATCAGATGCTGGGTCAGCTGGTTCAGCATCTTGTTGGAAATGGTGTTCATCCGCTCGGGGCGGTTCAGCGTGATCGTCGCGATGTGGTCGGAAACTTCATAGAGCACCTCGGGTGAGGCGATATCCGCGGTATTCACGGGCGCGTTCATTGGGCGGTTTCTCCGGCGGTTTGGGTGACGTCTTCCAGGGTCAGGCCGACTTCCGCCAGCACTTCGACGGTGTCGCGGCCCAGTTGCGGCGGGTCGCTGCGGATGGTCGCGGGGCTGCGGGCGAAGCGGATGCCCGGCTTCATGGCGCGATAGCGACCCTCGCCCTCCAGGTCGCGTTCCTCGAACAGCGTCTGGCTCAGCTGCGGGTCGTTGAAAATCTGCTCGGGCTCATTGGCGACCATCACCGGGATCGAGTGCTCGGCGCAAAGCGCCATCCACTCGGCGGTGCTCCTGGTCGCCGTCGCCTCCTCCATCATCGCATTGTACTCGGCGACCCGCGCCGCCGCGCCCTTTTTGGAGGTGAACCGCTCGCTCTCATAGGCGTCGGGAATGTCGCCCAGCGCCATGAACCGCGCCGCCTGCGCCTGGCTGGCCGGCATCACCATCAGGTGGCCGTCGGTGGTTTTCCACGGCTTGCGATAGGGGGTGATGGTCGTCGTGTGGCCGAAGTGGCCGGTCGCCGGCACATAGGTCTCGTTATAGAGATGCTCGGCCATCAGATAGCCGGTGAAGGTTTCCAGCATCGGCACGCAGACATACTGACCCTCGCCGGTGGTTTCCTTGTGCCGCAGCGCCGCCAGGGTGGCGATGGTGGCGAACAGGCCGCAGGTCTTGTCGGCGATGATCGAGGGCAGGGGGCGGAACACCGCGTCCGGATCGACCATCCCGGTCAGCCCGCAGGCCCCCGCCGCCGACTGGATCAGGTCGTCGAACGCCTGGCGCCCGGCATAGGGCCCCTCAGGCGCATAGCCCATCGCCTCGATATAGACGATGTCCGGCTTGATCGCCGCGACGTCGTCATACGAAAAGCCCAGCCGCGCCATGGTGTCGGGGCGCATGTTGTGGATGAAGATGTCGCCGGTCCTGATCAGCTTGCGCAGCGCGCGCCTGCCGGGCTCGCCCTTCAGGTCCAGCACCACCGAGCGCTTGTTACGGTTCAGCGCCACGAACAGCGGCCCCATGGTCTTCGAATTGGGCGGCTTGCCGCCGCTGCGCTGCCGGTCACCCGACGGCTCCTCGACCTTGATCACGTCCGCGCCGAGGTCGCCCAGCGTCTGGGTGGCATAGGGCCCGAGCACGAACTGCGTCAGGTCGATCACGCGCACCCCGGCCAGGGGACCCTGCGATGGGCTGGTCATACTGTTGTCTCCTCCATTCGTTTTCCTTTTGCGATGAGCGAAGAAGCGAGGCAATGGCCTTTGACAATCCACCCGCTCGCGGGTCCAGATGTCGGCAACAGGGAGAAACCATCATGACCGACCAACTCATCGAAACCTTCGCCGATGGCGTCGCCACGCTGACCATGAACCGCCCGGAGGCGCGCAACGCCCTCACCGGCGAGATGCAGGAAGCCCTGGCCGAGGCGATCCCGCGCCTGGCGCTCGATCCGGCCGTCCGCGTCGTCGTGCTGACCGGGGCCGGCGGCGCCTTCTGCGCCGGCGGTGACGTCAAGGGCTTCGCCGCCCGCGCCGAGAAAGCCACCGCCGGTGATGGCGGCTTCAATGTCGAGGCCCGCGCCCAGGGCCTGCGCGCCGGCATGGAGGTCGTCCGCTGGCTGCACGAAATGCCCAAACCGACCCTGGCCGTGATCCCCGGCCCCGCCGCCGGCGCCGGTCTTTCGCTGGCCCTCGCCTGCGACCTGCGCATCGCCTCCGACGACGCCAAGCTGACCACCGCCTTCTCCAAGGTCGGCCTCGCCGGCGACTACGGCGGCTCGTACTTCCTCACCAAGCTGGTCGGCTCGGCCAAGGCGCGCGAGCTCTACTTCACCGCCGACGTCATCCTCGGCTCCCAGGCCGCCGCCCTCGGCATCGTCACCAAATCCGTCCCCGCGGCGGACCTCGCCGAAGCCGCCGCCGACTACGCCCGCTACCTAGCCGGCCTGCCCACCGTCGCCCTCGGCTACATGAAGCGCAACCTCAACATCGCCGAGCACGCCACCCTGAGCGAGCTCCTCGACAGCGAAGCCCCCAACATGGTCCGCACCA
>JANXTX010000314.1 GCA_025352165.1 Caulobacteraceae bacterium
CGCGCCGTCCGCGCCATCGACGCCATACGCCTCACCCTACAGGGTCTGCCAATCCCAATACCCGCCTGACCGCCCGGGCGGGGCGTTCACGCCGACCTCGCGCCAATCAACCGGTTAAATGAGGGGGTGAGCAATTACGAAATTTCAATTTATCGTCAACGATTTATTCGGAAAGACAGCGCGACCCCTCATCCGACCCGCGACGCGGGCCACCTTCTCCCGCAAGGGGAGAAGGAATATTTTTACGATTAGCTTGATTTATTCACAGGCTCTTTCGCCGGGGAGAGCGGGAAGGAGAGTATGCTCGAACAGACGATGCGCAATGCGTGTCCTCGATCGGAAATGCCGCGATTCCCCAACGGGTCGATTCTTCGCCTTGGCTTGCCGCCCAACTCCGGACATTCGTCAACAACGCTCAGATCATATCCCGCAGCCACGCCACCAGTGGCGCATCCGCCGGCGGCATAGGGTAGCCGGCCATTTTCGAGGGTTTCACCCAGGCCAGCGCGGCGTGCTCCTTCGCGGTGACAAACCCTTCCCAGCGCCGGCACAGATAGAGCGGCATCAGCAGGTGGAAGGTCTCATAGGTGTGGCTGGCGAAAACGAACGGGGCGAGACAGGCGTTGGCTACGGTGATGCCCAGTTCCTCGCTGAGTTCGCGGATCAGGCAGGCCTCGGGCGTTTCGCCCGCCTCGACCTTGCCGCCGGGAAATTCCCACAAGCCGGCCAGCTGCTTGCCCTCCGGCCGCTGGCCGATCAGCACGCGACCGTCGACGTCGATCAGGGCGCAGGCGGCGACAAGCACGATCTTGGTCATGAACCAGCCTCGCGATGGGATAGAAGACCCTGGCGCTTACAGCCCCGGCGTCATCTCGGCTAGGCCGCGCGACGCGACCCCCTTGAAATTCGAGGGAAAATTACAATATGCAATTGTCGCTGGTTGAACATGCTCGGAAGCTGGAGATACAAACTGTCCGAAATGAAGTTCTTAGTAATTTCAATATGATAGGCCTGATGTCGACCGCCTTCGGACCGCCGTTTCAAGCCATTCGGCCGCCCGTGAACCGCCCGCCAACCGCCATTCGACCGCCATCCAACCGCCATGAGTCGCCCGCAAACCGCCATCTGACCGCCAGCGACCCGCCAAACCACAGCGGGAGCGCCGCTTGACATTGTGCAATGCAACATCCATATCCGGCCCACGCGGTCCTGATTGGCGGCGTTATTGGCGCTCCAGCCGCGTGAGGAACACACTCTCAACGTGTTCCAGCCTGTCGAGCGCCATAGAGGCAACAGCCGATCGCCCGGCCACGCGGGGCGCTCCCCATACACAGTTTCGCTCCAGGCGAGGCCCCATTGAAGCGGGCTCTCGCCTCGCGCGCTTATGAATGAAAGACACTTAAGCTTGACCACGTTCATCGATCTCGGTCTCTCAAAGCCCTTGCTCAAGGCGCTGACCGAAGAAGGCTACACCCAGCCCACCCCCATCCAGGCCCAGGCCATCCCGACCGTGCTGACCGGACGTGATCTTCTGGGCATCGCCCAGACGGGCACCGGCAAGACCGCCGCGTTCGCCCTGCCGATCCTGCAGCGCCTCGCCGCCAATCCCAAGCCCGCGCCCCGGCGCGGCTGCCGCGTGCTGGTGCTCAGCCCCACGCGTGAGCTCGCCAGTCAGATCGCCGAAAGCTTCCGCACCTACGGCCGCCACCTCGGCTTCACCGTCGCGGTGGTGTTCGGCGGCGTCAAATATGGCCCGCAGGTCAAGGCGCTGGCGGCCGGCGTCGACGTCCTCGTCGCCACGCCCGGCCGCCTGATCGACCACATCAATGAGAAGGTCGCCAACCTCTCGGGCGTCGAGGTTTTCGTCCTCGACGAAGCCGACCAGATGCTCGACCTCGGCTTCCTGCCGCCGATCCGCAAGGTCGTCGCGACGCTACCCAAGCAACGTCAGAACCTGTTCTTCTCCGCCACCATGCCCGGCGAGATCGGCAAGCTGGCCGACGAACTGCTCAAGGACCCCGCGCGGGTTTCAGTGGCGCCGGCGGCGACGACCGTCTCCAAGGTCGACCAACGCCTGCTGTTCATCGAAGCCGACTGCAAGCGTCAGCTGCTGGCCGAACTGTTCGTCGACGCGAAGATGGACCGCGCCCTGATCTTTACCCGCACCAAGCGCGGCGCTGACCGGGTGGCGAAATATCTCGAGGCCGCCGGAATCACCTCCGCCTCGATCCACGGCGACAAGTCGCAGGGACAGCGCGAGCGGGCATTGTTGGCCTTCAAGAAGGGCGAGGTCCGCGCGCTGGTGGCGACCGATATCGCCGCGCGGGGCATCGACGTCGACGGCGTCTCGCACGTCGTGAACTATGAGTTGCCCAACGTGCCGGAGTCCTATGTGCACCGCATCGGCCGCACCGCCCGCGCCGGCGCGACCGGCGTCGCCATCAGCCTGTGTTCAAACGACGAGCGCTCGCTGCTGAAGGACATCCAGAAGCTGACCCGTCAGACCATCCCCTCGTTCGACCGTCGCAACGACCGCACGCTCGGAGCGCTGGCCGCGGTTGAGGAAAAGATCCAGCCCGATCGCGCGCCTCGCGCGGCCGGCAATGGACGTGGAGACTCCGCCGCGCCGGCTCACAACCGTCATCGCGGTCGTCCGGCCGGTGGTGGTGGCAGCGGACCGCGGCGAGGCCGGGGCCAGGGACCGAAGCCCGGCGCGGCCAGGTCCGGCGAGGCAAAGTCGAACGCCGGCGGTCAACGCTCGGCGCCGGCCGGATGGTCGCCGGTAGACTGAGATCAGGAGCGGTAGTCGCCGTTGATGGCGACGTACTGCTTGGTCAGGTCGCAGGTCCACATCACCGCCGAGCCGCCGCCGACGCCCACGTCGACGGCGACCTCGAGTTCGGCGTTCTTCATGTAGGCGCTCATCGCGGCTTCGTCGTAGTTCGCGGCGACGCATCCTTTGACGGCCGCTGTCAGGGAGCCGAAGCTGATGCGGATCCGGTCGCGGTTGACCGGCTCGTCCGCGCGTCCGACAGCCATGACGATCCGGCCCCAGTTGGCGTCCTCGCCGGCGAAGGCGGTCTTCACCAGCGGACTTTCGGCGATGGTGCGGGCGATCTTGCGCGCCGACGCATCGGTCTTCGCGCCGCTGACGGTGATCCTGACGAACTTCGACGCGCCTTCGCCGTCACGCACCAGCTGCAGGGCGAGATCGAGCAGCACTTCGTGCAGCTTGGCCTTGAAGTCGGCCAGGCGCGGGTCGGCCAGCCGGGTGATCGGCGCCACGCCGCTCTCGCCTGTCGCGAACAGCAGCAGGGTGTCATTGGTCGAGCGGTCGCCGTCGACCGTCACGGCATTGAAGGTGGCCCGGGTCTGGACCCTCGCCAGGCTCTGCAGGACGCCCGGCGCTATGGCCGCGTCAGTGACCACGAAGGCCAGCATGGTCGCCATATCCGGCGCAATCATGCCCGAGCCCTTGGCGATCCCGGCAATCCGGACAGTCTTGCCATCGATCGTTGCTTCCGCGCGGGCGCCCTTCGCAAAGGTGTCTGTAGTCATGATCGCCGCCGCCGCCGCCGGCCAGTTGGCGGGCGCCAGATTGGCTTCGGCGCTGTCGAGTTGCCGGGTGATGCGCTCGTCATCCAGCAGCACGCCAATGACGCCGGTGCTGGCCAGCATCACATCGCGGCGGCGGCAACCAAAACGCTTCGCCACCGCGGAGGCCACGCGTCCGGCCGCCGCCGCGCCGGGCCGCCCGGTAAAGGAATTCGCGCAGCCGGCGTTGACCACCAGTGCGCGGACGTCGGCGCCGCCCGACGCTTCCAGCTGCGACCGGCACCAGTCGACAGGCGCCGAGCCGACGCCATGTCGAGTGAAGACACCGGCGCAGGTCGTTCCGGGCGCAAAACGCATGACCAGAATGTCGTCACGCTCATGGGCGTAGAAACCCGCTCTCGCGGTTGCCGTTTCTACGCCGCGCACCAGCGGCATGTCCGGGAAATCCACCGCGAGAGGCGAGCGGGACAGGCCGGGTTTGAGCGTCACTTTTTCACGTCCTTTATGATGTTCGCCGATGAAGGTGGTGCTGCAACCGGCGCCGACGCCGGCTCCTGCGGCATGTCCGCGGGGGTAGGCCCGGTGAGGCTCTCGACCTTGGCCTTCTTCCGCAGGTTGAGGATCAGATCCTTGACCTGATCATAGGTCAGGAATCGGATGATCTGCGGCCGCGCGACATCGAGGGTTATCGGCGCCTCCTGGCGGCGATCATCGATGTGGAGGATCACCCACCCGGCATCGGTCCTGAACGGTCCGATGATCTGGCCGGCCTTGGCCCCGCCGATTGCCTGGGCATAGGCCGGGGGCAGCATGTCGATGGTCGCCGGCGGGAGTTCACCGCCCTTGAAGCGGGTCGTGTCGTCTCGCGATCGTTCAGCCGCCAGGGCGTCGAACGAGCTGCCGTGGGCCAGCAATTGCCTGACCGCGACCGCATCAGCTTCGCTGGCCAGCACGATCTGCCGCATGTGGATTGCCTCGGTGGGCGTCGCGTTCTGGACCATCTCCCGGTAGAGTCCGTTGACCGCGTTCTCGTCGATGCGCTTGCCGACCGAAGACTCCAGAAGCAGGTCGCCGAGCACGCGTTCACGCGCCGCCACGAGCCTGCGCTGCGCGGCGGGGTCCTTGTCGAGGCCGCGATGGATCGCCTCGGCGGCGAGCAGCTTCTGGTCGACCACCTGATCCAGCACCTGGCGGAACATCAGCGAACCGCTATCCAGCGGCTCGCCCTGGCCGATCAGGCCCTGCGTCACCGCTTCGTGTTGCACGTCGGACGACCAGATCGGCGCGCCGTCGACCATCGCCACGGCCTTGTCGCCCGGCTGAGGGGGACGTTCAGCGGCGGGCTTCTGGCTACAGGCGAACAGCAGCACGAGGCCGGCCGCAATGCAGCCACCTCGCAAGAATCCGCCGATTGTCCTGCTTGCCGTCATTTGCCTCGCCGTTCTACACGCCCCCCATAAGCGGGGCGCCGTGGTTGGGGAAGCCCGGAGCACGATGACCAAAGCGCGCACCGGGCCCGGGGCATCGATGGAGGAATGGTTGCATGGACTTCTCCGATCCACGTCAGCGGGCGGCATTCTTCGCGATCCATAGCGACCTTCCCCGGGAAGGGCCGGGCAATGGCGCATCGACTTTGCGGGCGCTGGCGATAGCGCAGCCATTGCCGGCGCGGCCGCGCGTGCTCGACATTGCCTGCGGTCCCGGCGCCCAGACCCTCGATCTTGCGGCGGCGCTGCCTGACGCATCGATCGTCGCGGTCGATTTCCATGCGCCCTATCTCGAGCAGCTCCGTCGACGGGCCGAGGAGGCCGGCTGTGCGGATCGGATAGAGACCGTTCGAGGGGATATGAGCGCGCTCGACTTCGAACCGGGCGCCTTTGATCTGATCTGGTGCGAAGGCGCCGCGTACATCATGGGCGTTCCCGCGGCTCTGCTGGCCTGGCGGCCGCTATTGCGCGATGAGGGCCGCATCGCGCTGACAGAGGCGGTCTGGCTTCGCGACGACCCGCCGGAGGAGGTGCGCGCGAACTGGGCCGAGTATCCGGTGATGACCGACGTGCCATCCGTCCGCGCCCGGTTCGAGGCGGCGGGATACGGCCTGCTAGGAGACTTCGTCCTGCCCCCGGAGGCCTGGTGGGAATACTATCGGCCGATTGAAGCGCGCCTGGCGACGCTCGCCAGTCGCTACAACGACGATCCGGTGGCCGCCGGTGTCATAGCGGAGGGCCATGCCGAGGTGGAATGCTACCGGAAATACCCGGACTATTTTGGCTACGCTTTCTTCATTGCTTGTCCGTAGGCCGCACCCAGGGCGCTGAAGTTGCGCGACGAGCACTGATTTGACGGTTGCGCGGTTAGTTCGCCGAGCATAGCGTCAGCTGGGTTTCGCCAGTCTGTTGGGGGGTGTCAGTTGAAATCAAAGTGGACAGGAGCGCTGAAATATTCGCTCGCCTGCCTGACACTTACAGGCCTTCTGAGCCTTTCTGAGTCGGCTTTCGCGGCTTGCAAGCTCGTCCAGT
This sequence comes from Caulobacteraceae bacterium, assembly GCA_025352165.1. GTDB lineage: Bacteria > Pseudomonadota > Alphaproteobacteria > Caulobacterales > Caulobacteraceae > Acaudatibacter. Next base: position 6,075 of record JANXTX010000314.1, read on the forward strand.
TGGGCGAGTTGCCGGTCAAGGTTGAGGAAAACCGCATATTGGTGGACGGGACCGTCGACGGAAAGCCCGTTCGTATGATGGTGGACACCGGTTCCGGCGACAACATGATCTACCGGGACGCGGCGCGCAGGCTAGGGCTTCCGCTGCTGCCGTTGCGGGGCGTGACAATGTATGGGGTCGGCGGTGAAGTCCGGCTGAGGACAACGCAGGTCAAGTTGCTTACGCTGGGCAACCTGGTCAGCCACAACGAGGTGATGCTGGTCGGCGGCGACGATCCGGATGGCGACCCCGCGATCATCGGGATGCTGGGCGAGCGCTTTTTTTCGCAGGCGGACATCGAGTTCGATCTCGCCGGGGGCGCAATTCGCTTCATGAAACCGCAGGGTTGTACTGACGCCCAGATGGCCTACTGGGCGACGACCTCATATTCGCAGGTCCCGATTGACGGGACCAATAACGCGGGAGCAAGCATCGACGCTGTCGCTAAGCTGAACGGCCTCTCGATCGCCGTCACATTCGATACCGGCAGCACCAATTCAGTCGTGACCCTCACCACCGCCCAGGCAGTCGGTGTCAGGCCGGGTGGCGAGGGAGTAACACGCGTCGGGCGGATTTACGGTGCGGGACCCAAATCTCTTCCGGTCTGGATCGGCACGTTCAAGACTTTTTCGCTCGGTGACGAAACCATCGGCAACGCCAAGCTGCGCATTTCCGATCTATTCGCCTTCAACAAGGAAGTCTCGGCGGAATCCGTTGTCCCTGTCGAAGTGGGATCAGAGACCAAGATGTTTATTGGATTGGATTTCTTCAAATCCCACCGGGTGCTGATCTCCCAGTCACGGCGCAAAATGTACTTCACCTATGCCGGAGGACCGGTATTCGACATCAGGGCTGATGGGGATGTTCCCGATCCGCCGGCCACTCCGCGTTGACACTTTGCCCTCGCCTCCCTAAGTCTCCGGCGCGCTGATCGCGCGGAATTTCAAGCGGGCGAGGGGCCTTGCGTGGGCCGAGAGCGGTCGCCAGAGCCGCCAACGCGCACAAGGCATCAACCGGACGCTTCTGAACCCATGCTCGCACTTAAAAAGCTTTTCGGCTCTCCCAACGACCGTAAGGTCAAGGCGATGATGGCCCGCGTTGCCAAGATCAACGCACTGGAGCCGCAGATCGCGGCGCTGTCTGATGACGAGTTGCGGGCCAGGACGGACGCCCTCAAGGCGCGTTTCGCCGCGGGCGAGACGCTTGACGATCTGATGAACGAGGCCTTCGCCGTCGTGCGCGAGGCGGCCAAGCGGACGCTCGGCCAGCGCCACTATGACGTGCAGATGGTTGGCGGCATGGTGCTGCATAAGGGCGGCATCGCCGAAATGCGCACCGGCGAGGGCAAGACCCTGGTGGCGACGCTGCCGGTCTATCTCAATGCGCTCGCCGGCAAGGGCGTGCACCTCGTCACCGTCAATGACTACCTCGCCACCCGTGACGCCGATTGGATGGGTCGGGTCTATCGCTTCCTCGGCATGAGCGTGGGGGTAATCGTCAATAGCCTTTCGCAGAG
>JANXTX010000400.1 GCA_025352165.1 Caulobacteraceae bacterium
CGCCGTGCTATGCCTGTATCACGATCAGGCGCTGATCCCGGTCAAGATGCTGGACTTCTGGGGAGGCGTGAACATCACGCTGGGCCTGTCGATCGTGCGGACCTCGCCAGACCATGGGGTCGGCTTCGATATCGCCGGCAAAGGAATTGCTCGCCCCGACAGCATGATCGCCGCTATGCGCCTGGCCGCCGAAATCGCGGCGCGGCGCGGCGCATGACGCTCGACGATCTGCCGCCGCTCAGGGAATCGCTGGCCGCCACAGGGATCATGGCGACCAAGCGCTTCGGCCAGCACTTTCTCCTGGACCTCAACATCTGCCGCAAGATCGTTCGGCTCTCCGAGGTCAACCTCGGGGATACGGTCATCGAGATCGGACCCGGCCCGGGGGGCCTGACACGCGCCTTGCTTGAGGCAGGGGCGCGGGTGATTGCGATCGAAAAGGATCCAAGGTTTACCGCCTTCCTGCAAACCCTGTCGGACGCCGCCGATGGCCGCCTGACGGTGGTCGAAGCCGACGCACTGGACGTGCCCGAAATTGAACTCACGAACGGCCCGGCGGCGATCGTCGCAAACCTACCCTACAACGTTGGCACGCCGCTGCTCGTGAAATGGCTGACGGGTCCCTTTCGGCCCTCGGCGATGACCCTGATGTTCCAGCGTGAAGTTGCCATGCGGATTGTCGCCGGCCCGGGCGAAGACGACTATGGAAGGCTGGCGGTGCTGACCCAGAGCCTTTGCGAGGCTCGCATGGTGATGGATCTGCCGGCCCGCGCGTTTACGCCACCGCCAAAGGTGGAATCGGCTGTAGTACGCCTCACTCCGCTCACGCACAGGCCTGATGACGCGCTGATCGCCGCGCTGCAAAACGTGGCGAGAGCGGCGTTCGGACAGCGACGGAAGATGCTGCGATCCGCCTTGAAGGGCCTCGGTGGTGAAGCCTTTTGCGCAAGCGCCGGGATCGAGGCGAGCACCCGGGCAGAAGACGTGCCGGTGGCCGGCTTTCTTGCGCTCGCGGCGTTGACACTCCGAACTGGGGCCAGCGCTGAAGAGCGCCCGACGGCGAGTCCAGTTGAGCCGTGTGGCGGCAACGTCTACTCAATGGCCAACCGCCAAGCTGAGCGGGACCAAAAGACCTGAGATCTGGGGAAACGTTCGTGTTCAAACGGGTGCTGATAGCCAACCGCGGCGAGATTGCCATCAGGATCGCCCGGGCAGCGGCGAGTCTCGGGATGGAGTCGGTGGCGATCTTTGCGTCGGCCGACGAGGCGTCTCTACACACAAGAGCTGCGACCCTGGCGCAGGCGATCGATGCGGCGCCCGGCATTGATCCGGTCACCGCTTATCTGGACATAGATGCGGTGCTTGACGCCGCAAGGACGACGCAATGCGATTGCGTACACCCCGGCTACGGCTTTCTGTCGGAAAATGGTGTGTTTGCGGCTCGATGCGCCGAGGCGGGACTGGCCTTTGTGGGGCCACGGGCTGCGACGCTGAGCCTATTCGGAGACAAGACCCGTGCGCGTGAGCTGGCACGATCGCTGGATATTCCGATTGTGCCGGGCAGCGCCGGCTCGGTGGATGGAGTCGATGAAGCAACCCGGATCGCTGCGGCGATCGGCTACCCGGTAATGATAAAGGCAGCCGCCGGCGGCGGAGGTCGCGGCATGCGACGGGTCGACAGCCCAGATCAAATTCACGACACTTTCGCCCGGTGTCGGAGTGAGGCGAAGGCTGCGTTCGGGGATGGAACCCTCTTCATGGAGAAGATCGTCGAACGTCCGCGCCATATCGAGGTGCAGGTTCTCGCCGACCACCATGGCTCTGTCGTGCATCTGTTCGACCGCGATTGCTCTGTCCAGTTACGCAACCAGAAGCTTGTCGAGATTGCCCCGGCGCCCAACCTCGATCACGGATTGCGAGAAAGTTTGTTTGAGGAGGCGGTGCGACTGGCGCAAGCCGCCGGTTACCAGAACGCCGGAACCGTCGAATTCCTGGTTAAGCCGGAGACCGGCGAGCACTATTTCATCGAGTGCAATCCGCGCATTCAGGTCGAACATACGGTCACCGAGCAGGTGACAGGCATCGATCTGGTTGAGCTGCAGTTCCGCATCGCCGCCGGCGCAACACTCGCCGACCTCGGAATGGGCGAGCAGGCTGCGATCGCGGCGCCGCGAGGATTTGCGATCCAGGCGCGGATTTTCGCCCAGGGTGCGGGTGTGATGAGTGGCTACAAGGAACCCGGGGGGCCAGGCGTGCGTGTCGACGCCTGCGGTTATCTTGGATACGCGCCACCACCGCAGTTCGATCCGATGTTCGCCAAGCTGATCGGTCAGTCCAATTCGAGTAGAACCTATGCGTCGGCGATCGATCGCACGCTGCGGGCGCTGAATGAATTCCACATTGCCGGACTTCCCACCAACCTGGCGCTTCTAAGAGACATTCTCGCCAACTGCGAAGTGCGCGCCGGCGACGCCCGCACCACGCTGCTGGGGGAAAACCCCCAACTTGGCGGCCAACCGGCTGCGGTAGACGGTCCGACCTTGGCGCTGCTTAGCGACAAGGCTTCGGCGATCACTAGACCCCGTGGCGGCGCGGGTCGTGCGCCGGAGGCGCTGCCGGTCGTTTCGCTCGAAATAGAACAAGGCGAGGAAGCGCTGGAAGCTCCCATGGCCGGCACAGTCATCGAAAGCACCCTCGAAGCCGGACGCGAAGTCAGCGCCGGGGACACATTGCTGGTGATCAGCGCCATGAAAATGGAAACCGCGATTACCGCGCCATGTGACGGTGTCGTTTCGCGGGCGCTGGCGCTCGACGTTGGCGCACAGCTATCCGCCGGCCAGATCGTTGCCGCGATCAGGCCGGGCCGCCGCGATGGTCTGGTCCCGACTCCGCGGGACTATGGTGATGACAGCTGGGCGCCGATGCTCGCCAACGTCAGAGCATTGCAGGACATCGCCCACCGCCGTTTTGCATCCGAATCACGCGACCCAGGCGTTGTCCGCCAGCGTACGCGCGGCAAGCTCACTTGCCGCGAACGGATAGACCTGCTGCTGGATTCCGGCAGCTTCCGCGAGGTTGGCAGCCTGGCAGGCTTTGCCAGCTACAATGAGGACGGCGCCGTCTCCGACTTCACACCGGCAAGCCACGTTGGCGGTTGGGGGAAGGTCGACGGCCGCAGCGCGGTCGTCTGCGCGGACGACTTCACCTCGAGAGGCGGACACGCCGATGGCGCGATCGCGGCCAAGAGCGGGTACATTGATCGGCTCTCCCTGGAGATGCGCTGTCCCTCCATTCGCCTGCTAGATGGATCATCTGGCGGCGGCAGCGTCGCAGCTATGGTGCCACAGCAGCGCGCATCAGGCGAAAGCAAGGCCGAGGAAAGCAGCGGCGCCATCAAGGCCGGACGGCCAAGGGTGGCGGGCGGCGGGGGGTCTTTCCTGCCCGGACACCTGGGTAGCTCGATGTTCGCCGAGCAACTCGGCCAGGTCCCCGTGGTCAACGTGCTGCTCGGCAGCGTTGTCGGTATAGGCGCGGCGAAGGCCGTCCTCGGGCATTTCTCGGTCATGGTGCGCGACATCGCCCAACTGTTCGTCGCCGGCCCGCCTGTCGTGAGCCACGCGATGGGCTACGAGATCACCAAGGAGGATTTGGGTGGCTGGCACATCCACTGCTGCAATGGCTCGGTCGACAATCTGGCGTTGACCGAAGAGGACGCCATTTCACAGACCAAGCGCTTCCTGTCCTACCTCCCGTCGAGCGTATTCGACGTCCCGACAGTGGCGCCGTCGGACCCCGCCGATCCAGTCGATCGTCGGGAGGAGGAGTTGTTCAGGATCGTGCCTCGCAAACGGACGACAACATTCGATATGCGACGGGCGATTCGGTTGATGGCGGACAAAGGAACTTTCTTCGAGATCGGACCCTATTGGGGAACCGACCAGATCGTCGGCTTCGTGCGCTTCAATGGCTATCCGATGGGCGTCATCGCGTCCGACAGCCGCCATGAGAATGGAGGAGCACTGACCGCGAAAGGTTGCGAGAAGCTCAGACGACACCTCGATCTTTGCGATCTGTTCCATCTGCCAATCCTAAACCTGGTCGACAATCCCGGCTTCGCCGTCGGACTGGAACACGAGATAGCCGGCACCATTCGCAAGGGAGGTGAATGGATGATTGCATTCGCCCAAGTGTCCGTGCCGATCTTCACCGTGATCATGCGGCGCAGCTTCGGCGTCGCCGGAAACAACTACGCCACACCGGTGGGCCATGTAAGCACGCGCGTTGTCTGGCCGGCAGCGGACGTTGGAGGCATTCCCCCCGAGGGCGGTATCGAAGCGGCCTATAAGCGACAGTTGGCGGAAGCCGCGGACCCCGCCGCCTTGCGCACCGAAATCAATGCCCGAATCGAAAGCGCGCGGGGACCGATCGGACCTCTCAACAAATTCCAGATGGAAGAGATGATCGACCCCAGGGACACCCGGCGCTGGATCTGCGAGTGGATTGAGAACGCCTGGCGGATCGTCAGCCAGCCTTCGAGTCTAACCCCGCGGGCCCTGCAGTTCCGCCCCTGATCGACCGTTTCACACTCAAAAGCTGTGGGCGGCGAACTGACTCCATGAACGGGGGCCTTCGCGCGCAGAGCGCAGAAACCATCTACGGTTCTTCGTTCATCAATTGGGCCACCACGACCTCGATCCACGGATTGCGTACGCGGCGGAGACGCTCCGCGCGGTAGATTGCATGCAGTTCGAAGTAAGCTCGTTCAAAATCGTCGTTGACGATGACGTAGTCATAGTCGGCCCATTTGGCGATTTCGCCTTTTGCGCGGCCCAGGCGGCGCGCGATGACATCTTCCGCATCCTGGGCGCGCGAATGCAGGCGTTCGGCCAGCGCCTTCATGCTCGGAGGCAGGATGAAGACCCGCACCGTATCCGCCGAAGCCCTCGACGCGATTGCGGCGGCGCCTTGCCAATCTATATCGAAGAGCACGTCGCGACCGACCGATAACGCCTGCATGATCGGAGCGCGCGGCGTACCGTAGCGATGCTCGTGCACCTCGGCCCATTCAAGAAATGCGTCTTCATTCACCAACTTCTGAAACGCGGCTACATCGACAAAATGATATTCGCGGCCGTCCAGCTCACCCGGCCGGGGCGCTCGCGTCGTGGCCGACACGGATAGCGCCAGTTCTGGATGATCGGCGATCAGACGCCGGGAAAGCGATGTCTTGCCAGCCCCCGATGGACTGGAAATCACCAGCAGGACGCCCCTTCGCGACGCCGCCGTTTCACTCGACATTCTGGACCTGCTCACGAAACTGATCGATCACCGCCTTCAAGTCCAGCCCAATGGCCGTCAATGCTGGCGTCGCCGATTTTGCGCATAGTGTATTGGCTTCGCGCATGAACTCCTGGGTTAGGAAATCCAGACGGCGGCCCGCGGCTACCTGTTCCATCAGAAGCGCCCGGCCGCTCGCAATATGCGCGCCAAGGCGGTCGAGTTCTTCCCGCACGTCCGCCTTGATTGCCATCGCGGCGGCTTCCTGGACAATCCGCTCCGGGCTGGCTGCTTCCCCGGCCAACTCCTGCAAGCGCCGCTCGAATCGCTGCTTGATCATCATCGGCTGTTCCCCCGCCTCCGGCTCCGCGGAAGCAACGAGGGTCACTATACGATCGAGGAAGCCGATCAGCAGGGCACCCAGTGACGCTCCCTCTTCAAGACGAGCAGCCTTCAGACCATCGAGGGTTGTCGTGATTGACGCAGCGATGGCAGCCTCGACAGCCGCATGCCCCTCAGCGTCACCTTCATCATCGCCCGCCTCAATTACACCTCGCAAGCTGAGCAGGCCATCCATAGATGGCGGCGTCGCCCGGCCGCTCGAAACGTAGGGCGCGCAAAGCTCAAGATACCGCTCAAGGACATCCAGATTCACCCGACCCTGACCGCCCGCCTCCGAGTGCTTGGCCTGGACGTTGACGCCGATCTGACCGCGCTGAAAGCGCTTCTGAGCCGCCTCGCGCGCGCCGCGCTCAAGACCGTCAAAACCAGCCGGGCCGCGGAAACGAACCTCGAGATTGCGACCGTTCACACTGCGCGCCTCAACGGCCCAACTCCAGCCCTCAAGCTGGCCATCTTGCCGCGCAAATCCCGTCATGCCGGAGAGGGCTGTTGGTCGTGAACTGGTCATGGCGTCACCGTCGTTGCTCGCGTTTTCTCGATAACGCGCCAGTGCGCCACATTTTTCAAATGCGCCTGCAGCGAAGCGGCAAATACGTGGCCACCCGTACCGTCAGCAACGAAGTAGCGGTCACCGGTCACAGCGGGCCGAAGCGCCGCCTCAAGCGCCGCGCGGCCAGGGTTTCCGATCGGTGTCGGCGGCAGACCGGAGATCTTATAGGTATTGTACGGCGTCGGGTTCTCCAGTTCGGAAACACGCAGTCCGTGTCCGAGCGGCGTTCCACCGGTCAAGCCGTATATCACGGTCGGATCGCTCTCCAGGCGCATGCCCGTCCGAAGCCGATTTACAAATAGGCCGGCGATGTGCGGGCGCTCCAAGGGCAGCGCGGTTTCCCTCTCGACAATCGAGGCAAGGATCACCGCGTCTTCCGGATTGCGATAAGGCAGCCCGGGCGCTCGATCCCGCCACAATCGGGTGAGCAATCTGTCACGCGCGGCCATCATCCTCGCCAGAACCGAGGCGCGTGATTCGCCCCTCTGCACTTCATAGGTCTCCGGAAGCACCGCTCCCTCCGCCGGCGTCAGGAGCTCGCCTGTGAGAAACTCGGTTCGCTGTAGAATTTCGACGACTGTCTTTACCGCAACCCCCTCCGGTACGGTCACAAAGCGCCGAACAACGGCCCCGCTCCGAATTGCGGCAAGCACCCGCCACATCGGCGCGTGGGACGCGAACCGATACTCGCCCGCCTGCAGGTGCGATGCCGCGCCGGTTATTTCAGCTGCAAGAATGAAGATCGGCGAAGACGAGATAACGTGCGCGTCAGCCAGGGTCGCAGCGATTGACGGCAGGCGCGCGCCTGCTGGCAGAACAACATCCGTCGACTCGCCCCGCGGCGCTGCGGGGCCAGGACCAGCGAGAATCCAGCCCGCCGCCAGAACGCCAAGTAACAAGATTCCGGCTATCATACCGGCCAGACGCCGATCGCTAAGTGAACGTAGGCGACCAGGGCGCGGGCGTGGCCCCCGACGGGGGGCGCGGCGAACGCGCGCCCGGCCTGGCGCTCGTGTCACGGAGCCTTCTTGAACACGACGCTGGCGTTGGTGCCGCCAAAGCCGAAGCTGTTGGACAGCACCATGTCTATCTTCATTTTCTTGGCGACATTGGGAACCAGATCGATCGGCGTATCGACCGACGGATTCTCAAGATTAATAGTCGGCGGAGCGATCTGGTCCCGCAAAGCCAGCACGGAGAATGCAGCTTCCACGGCGCCGGCGGCTCCCAGCAAATGACCGATCGATGATTTCGTCGAAGACATCGTCGTCGTGCCTGCGGCCGTACCGAACAGACGTTCTACGGCGCCAAGCTCGATTTCATCCCCCAAGGGCGTCGAAGTGCCGTGGGCGTTGATATAGTCGATGTCTGCAGGCTCGATGCCCGCCTGGCCAATGGCGGCGCGCATCGCCCGATAGCCGCCGTCGCCATCGTCAGCCGGAGCGGTAATGTGGTAGGCGTCCCCCGCCAACCCATAGCCGACGACTTCGGCATAGATTTTGGCGCCGCGGGCGCGGGCATGCTCAAGCTCCTCAAGAACCAGAACGCCGGCCCCTTCTCCCATCACGAAACCGTCGCGATCCCGATCGTAGGGCCGCGAAGCCCGCGTCGGCGAATCATTGAAATGGGTCGACATGGCGCGACAGGCAACAAAGCCCGCAATGCCGATCTTGCAGATCGCGGCTTCGGCCCCTCCGGAGATCATCACGTCGGCGTCGCCGTGCTGGATCAACCGCATTGCGTCACCCACGGCGTGTGCGCCTGTTGCACACGCGGTAACCACCGAATGGTTGGGACCCTTGAAGTGATGCCGGATGGAAACCTGTCCCGAAGCAAGATTTATGAGCGCGGAAGGGATGAAAAACGGGCTGACCCGCCTCGGTCCCTTTTCATGCAGTTCGATGGCCGTATCAGCGATCGTGGACAGACCGCCGATGCCCGACCCGATATTCACACCGGTGCGGCATCGGTCTTCCTCATCTTCCGGAGACCACCCTGAATCGCGAACCGCCTCATCGGCTGCGGCCATGGCGTAGAGGATAAAATCGTCGACCCGCCGCTGATCCTTAGGGCTCATCACCTGGTCGGGGTCAAACGCCCCCGGCATATCGGGCGAACCACCGCCGCGCCCATCGATACGAGGCACCTCACACGCAACCTGACAAGCGTATTCCGTTGGATCGAACGCAGTGATTCGACCCGCGCCGGACCGTCCTGCGATCAGGTTTTTCCATGTCTGCTCGACGCCCCACCCAAGAGGTGTGACCAAGCCCAGTCCGGTGACAACAACGCGACGAATCATGGCGGTGGGAACGCCGCTCCAGGCGTCAAGCGCCGAGGCGCTCTCCGATGAACTTCACCGCATCACCGACCGTCTGGATGTGTTCGGCGGCATCATCGGGAATCTCGATGTCGAATTCCTCTTCGAAGGCCATGACCAGCTCGACGTTGTCCAGGCTGTCCGCGCCCAGATCGTCGATGAAGCTGGCCTTTTCAGTCACCTTCTCCGGATCCGCGTCCAGGTGCTCAATGACGATCTTACGCACGCGCTCAAGAATGTCGGACATTTAGGCTCTCGTCCCTCTGTGGTTTTCGTCGGCTCTCGCAATCAGATGCCGGACGGTCAAGCGATACAATTTCGGCGACTCGCCTAGCATGTTCCTTATCGCCGCACTAGCGGTTGAAAAATCGGCGCGCCGACCGCTGGACCCTATGCGGCGGCGGCGGCTCTCGCGCAACGCGCCAGCCCAGGACGTCACCGTTAAAGCACCGTTAAATACGGTGAGCCGCGGGGCGACAGGACCTCAATTCGACATGGAGCATGAGCATCGGGACCGATAATGAGAACGAAGTTTACATAATGCAATATCAGTGCGGCGTTGTCAATGCCCGCTTCGACACCGCCGATCTACGCCGACCGGGCTTCCTGACCTCCGTCTGAGATCTAGGCGATGCAGCCGCCCGATTGAGCGCGTGCGGATTTCATGCAGAGCCACGATTGTGGCGAAACACTCGCGGTACGTCCCGGGACAGAGGACCTGCAGCACGGCGACAGGCCGGAGAATGGCCGGAAGGCCAGACATCGATTTCTATTGGCAGGCATAACGTCAAAACAATCCCAGGTACTCAGTCCGAGACGCCGGAGGCCGGGGACACGAACGCGATGCGAAGGCGCATGGCGATCATGTCCCCATCGGATCAGATCATGGCCATGCCGCCGTTGACGTGCAGGGTCTGGCCGGTGACGTAAGCG
>JANXTX010000406.1 GCA_025352165.1 Caulobacteraceae bacterium
CGGCGCGCAGATTGCCCTTCTCCATGTCGCCGTCGCAGGTGCCCAGATAGCGAAGCAGCGTGCGTATCTTCTTCACATACGCCGCCGCCTCTTCGCTCGACCGCATGTCGGGATGGGAGACGATCTCCATCAGCGCCGTACCCGCGCGGTTGAGGTCGACCATGGTGGCGTTGGGGTCCAGGTCATGGATCGACTTGCCGGCGTCCTGCTCCAGGTGCAGCCGCTCGATGCGCACCGTGAACACCGATCCGTCGTCGCGCTCGACCTCGATCTCGCCCTCGCCGACGATGGGGTCCTTGTACTGGCTGATCTGATAGCCCTGCGGCAGATCCGGATAGAAATAGTTCTTGCGGTCAAAGCGCGACCACAGATTGATCTTCGCATTGATGCCCAGCCCGGTGCGCACCGCCTGCTCCACGCAGCGACGGTTGATCACCGGCAGCATGCCGGGCATCGCCGCATCGACGAAGCTGACCTGCTCGTTCGGGCCCGCGCCGAAGCCGACGGCGGCGCCCGAGAACAGCTTGGCCTTCGAGGCGACCTGGGCGTGCACTTCCAACCCAAGGACGATTTCCCACGAGCCGGTGCGGCCCTCGATCAGTTTGGATGTTGCTTGTGTCATCCGACCCATAATACGCGCGAGTTGCGCTGGACAAAACGGCGAAAATGATCCCCTCTCCACCTCGGGCGCCTAGGGGGCGTCAAACACAAGGACCATCCATGCGTAACATACTCGTCGGCCTCTCCGGCCTCGCCATCGCACTGACCGCGACCGTCGCCCTGGCCCAGTCGAGCCCGGCGCCCGCCGCCGCCCCGATGGCCGGCATGGCGATGCCCGCCAAGCCCTCCGTTGACAAGACCACGATCAGCGACATCCTGGCCAACCCGGTCGCGAAGGCCATCGTCGACAAGGACCTCCCCGGCCTGACCGCCGACCCGCGCCTGCAACAGGCGATGGGCATGACGCTGAAGGACATCGAGCCCTATTCCGACGGCAAGATCGACGACGCCGCTCTGGCCAAGGTGCAGTCCGACTTCGACGCGATCCCGGCTCCCTGATTTATTGAGATAAGCCTCCCGAACCTCCCTCCCCCTTGTGGGGCTAGCGGATGCACACATCTCGCAGGTGATCCAAGGAACACCTCGCCCGTTTGGGAGAGGGAGGGGCCCGATCGCGCAGCGATTGGGAGGGTGAGGGTCTAAAACCCTCATCTTCCCACGCCAAGAAGCGCGGGCCGATGGCCTTCTCCCAGTCGGGAGAAGTGATTTGTGGATCACCGTCGAGATCTGTGAATCCGGTAGCCCTCGTGGGGAGGGAGGAAGTATTCCCTACCACCAGCGCAATGGTTTGGCGCCGAAGCCCGCCGCCCTCTCCAGCACCGACGCCACCGAGAACATCGTCGCCTCGTCGAGAGGCCTGGTGATCACTTGCAGGCCGAGGGGCAGACCGCTGGCGTCCAGGCCGCCGGGGACGCTCATGCCGGGCAGGCCGGCCAGATTCACCGTGACGGTGAAGATGTCGTTCAGATACATGGCAATCGGATCGGCGGACTTGTTGCCCAAAGCGAAAGCCGCCGACGGCGCGGTGGGCGTCAGCAGGGCGTCGACCTTGTCGAAGGCCTGGGTGAAGTCGTCGGCGATGCGGCGACGGACCTTCAACGCCTTGATATAATAGGCGTCGTAGTAGCCGGCGGAGAGCACATAGGTGCCGATCAGGATGCGCCGCTTGACCTCTTCACCGAAACCGTCAGCGCGCGTACCTTCATAGACATCGGTCAGGTTCGGCCCGTCAACGCGGGCGCCGTAACGCATGCCGTCATAGCGGGCGAGGTTGGAGGACGCCTCGGCCGGGGCGATGATGTAGTAGGCGGGTAGCGCATATTTGGTGTGCGGCAGGCTGACGTCGACGATCTCGCAACCGGCGTCGCGGAGCCAGGCGACACCCTGTTCCCAAAGCGCGTCGATCTCCGGCGGCATGCCGTCGGCGCGATATTCCTTCGGCACGCCGATGCGCAGGCCCCTGATCGAGCGGCCGACAAAGCTTCTGAAATCGGGGACTTCCATCGGCAGGCTGGTGGAGTCCTTCGGATCATGGCCGCTCATCGAGGCCAGCATGATCGCGGCGTCCTCGACCGTCTTGGCGATCGGACCGGCCTGGTCGAGCGAGGAAGCGAAGGCGACAACGCCCCAGCGCGAGCAGCGCCCGTAGGTTGGCTTGACCCCTACGGTGCCGGTCAACGACGCGGGTTGGCGGATCGAGCCGCCGGTATCGGTGGCCGTGGCGCCCAGCACCAGATCGGCAGCCACCGCGGCGGCCGAACCGCCTGATGAACCTCCCGGCGTCAGCGGCTGGTTCGAACCGCGCGACTTCCATGGATTGACAACCGGGCCGAAGGCGCTGGTCTCGTTCGACGAGCCCATGGCGAACTCATCCATGTTGAGCTTGCCGAGCATAACCGCGCCGTCGCGCCAAAGATTGGCGGTGACGGTTGATTCATAGGGCGGCTTGAAATCGCCGAGGATCTTCGAGCCCGCGGTCGACCGCACGCCCTTGGTGCAGAACAGGTCCTTGATGCCAAGCGGCGCCCCTTCCAGAGGCCCAGCTTCTCCACGCGCGATCCGCTCATCGGAAGCGCGCGCCATCGCCAGCGCCTGGTCGGGCGTTTCGAGCACGAAGGCATTCAGCCCGCGCGCGGCCTCGATCGCGACCAGATGCGCCTGGGTGATCTCCACGGAGGAGACGCGCTTCTCGCTGAGACCGCGCAGCGCCTCGGCGAGGGTCAGGGAGGTCAGTTCGCTCATTCCACCACCTTCGGCACGACGAAAAAGCCGTCGCGCGAGCGCGGGGCGTTCAATAGCACGACCGAGGCGTCGCCGCCCTCGGTGACCACATCATCACGCATCGGCAGGGTGACGGCGACCGCCGAGGTCATCGGCTCCACGCCTTCGGTATCCACCTCGGCGAGCTGCTCGATCCACTGGATGATGCCATTGAGTTCAGCGGCGAGCGGCGCAAGCCGCTCCTCGCGCTCGCGAATGCGCGCAAGCCGGGCAACCTTGCGCACTGTGTCGGCGTCGATAGCCATCAGAAGGGGTCCTCGATCTGGAGGGCCGGGGTTACCCGCGCCAACCCCTGTTTGACAAGCACAACGATTCCTTCTCCCCTCTGGTCCTGTCCGATATGGACCACGCATAAGCTTACCCGCCGGACCGCCGGCTTCCAGCCGGCATCTTTGGACGACGCTTAG
>JANXTX010000010.1 GCA_025352165.1 Caulobacteraceae bacterium
CAAACCCCTCCTCCCAACCCACTCGGAGATCAAAACCTCAGGCCCGACAGCGACGATATAGGCGCATCGAGAACCCGCGCCCGCAACTCAACCGACACAGACAGGCCCCCCACGCTCGTCACCGTGAATAAGACGGGCTAGGTGGTCCACATGACTGACGACGCGGCGGCGCCAGCTGATTCATCCCTCGCCCCCCGGCTCAGAGTAACGCACCAGATTGAACCCCTCCTCCGGTGCAGGCGGCTCGAAATACCGCGTCAATTCACGGTACTGCGCCTCGGTGAGCGTGAACTCGTGCGCGCCAGCGGCGTTGCGCGCCCGCAGGCGCGCGAGACAGACAACCTCCGGAACATCGAGCCAATGCAGCGTGTGGTCCACCCCGGCCGCCTCGATCATTCCCTTCATCCAGCTCCGCGTGGCGACCGTATTGGCTGGCCAGTCGAGCACAACCGAGAGGCCCGTCCTGAGTATTTCCGCGACATGCGGCCCCATGGCCGCGCGCAGTCTTGGGACCAGGCGGACATAGTCGGGTATCGTCCGCAATTCATCCGGATAGAGCGCCGCCATCCAGGTATCCTGCGAGATGACCAGCGTTCGAGGCGTCTTCGCCAGGCGCGCGCAGAGCGTCGACTTGCCGGCAGCGGCCTTGCCGCAGAGCAGGTGTAGAGCGGGTTTGTTGTCGGACACGAGAACTGACCTTCACTGTCGCGCGTCATTCCAGGCGGCGATTGACACTACATGCGCGACCCGGCCCGAGCCCTTCAGGCCGGGGGGCTAATTCGCGCGATACAGGCAGCCAAGGTCCTTTGGCCAATATATCGACAATCTGCACGACCGACCAGACTGGCTGGTCGGTCAGAACGCCAAAGGTCCTACCGCGGCTGCGGCGCAACGACCCCGCTGTCCGGATAGGCGGGAACCAGCGGCGGCGGTGTCGGCAGGCCGGCGGCCTTGCCGGAGATCTGCTTCATCAGCATGTCGACCGCCGTCTCAAGCTGGGCATCGTGGCCCGCCATCAGATCGGCCGGATAGTCCTCGACTTCCACGTCAGGATCGACCCCGTGGTTTTCCACAATCCATTTGCTGTCCGCGGAATAGGGAGCATCCTCGGGGATGGTGATGTATCCACCGTCCATCATCGGCCAGTTGCCACGGATGCCGCGAACCCCTCCCCAGGAGCGCGTACCGACCAGCTTGCCAAGGCCATAGCGCTTGAAGAGGTCGGGAAAGATGTCGCCGTCCGACGCGGACCAATGGTTCAGCAACGCAACCTTCGGGCCGTTCAGCAGCTCTTCGGGTTCGGTGCCGACGCCGCCCTCGCGGTTCGCCCCCATCGTCGCCAATACCCGACGCAGCCGCTCCAGCGCGAACGGCGCGATGAAGCCCCCGCCATTCCAGCGGTCATCCATGATCAACGCCTGTTTGCCGAGCTGGCCGTAGAACTGCCGCACGAATTGCTGCAGACCCAACTGTTCCATGTCCGACATGTAGACATAGCCAATCTTGCCGCCCGACAGCTTGTCGACCGACTCGCGGTTGTGCGCGATCCAGGCCGCCTCACGCAGGCTCAGTTCCTCTTTCACCGGTGTCACCACGACGTGGCGGCGGGCGCCGGTCGGGGAATCGGCGATGGTCAGGTCCACCGTGGTGTCGGCATCCGCGGTCTGCAGCAGCGCATCCGGATCCATCGGCGACTGCAGCTCGGCGCCGTTGACCGCCAGGAGATAGTCCCCGGCCTTGATGTTAAGACCAGGCTGGGCAAGCGGGCTACGATAGTCGTCGCGGGTGTTGTCGCCCGGATAGACGGTCGTGATCTTGTAGCGTCCCGACGCCGCATCTACCGTCCAATCGATACCCAGCAGGGCATGGTGCACGCCCGGGGTCGTGTCGCCGTCGTCGCCGCCGCCAACATAGGTATGTGAATTACCGATCTCGCCGAGCATCTGGCCGATCAGGTAGTTGAGGTCCTCGCGCGAACCGAGTTGCGGGACCAGCTTGACATAGTTGTCATGCACCGCCGGCCAGTTCTGGCCATTCATTACCGGCGAGAAGAAGATATCTCGCTCAAGCCGCCAGGCATTGTCGAACATCTCGGCCCATTCCCTGGGCGGATCGACGATCATGCGCATGTGGCTCAGATCAAGGTGCTTGCGGCTGTCGTCGTCCTTGGCGGCGTCGGCCTTGGTGTCGAGCACTGTGAAGTCGCCGTCATGCCTGGTCAGCACGCGCTCGCCATCGCCTGACAGCGAATAACCGTCGACGTCCTGCGTAATCACGTCGTCCTTGCGCTTCTTCAGGTCGAACAGGTGCAGGGCGGATTTCTCGCCGGCAAGGCTGCCTTCGATCAGGCCGACCGGGGCCGTCAGATAGACAATCTTTCCGCCACGCACGTCCATCTGCTGGATGTTCGCGCCCTCGATCGGCAAGCCGACGGCGCGCGTCATCATGCCATCGAGATCCACGTGGATCGGCGCCACCGAGGGCATTGCATCGGCCGGTTTCTGGTCGCCGCCCTTGGCCGCTCCTTTGACAGTTGGAGCCGACGCCGGCTTGGCCGCCGCGTCGTCACCCTTGCTGTCACCTTCGTCGGACTTCGGCGCCATCGGCGAGGGCGTGTCGGCCGCCAGCGGGATCGCATAGATGCCTGCCGACTTGAGGATCGCGAAATCGAAGTCGACGTCGGAGGGTACGGTGTTCTCATGACGGCTCGAAACGAAGAACAGATACTTGCCGTCTCCAGAGAACGCCGGACCAAAATCGATCTCGGAGCCGTTGCCGAGCCGCGTCGTCTTCCCGCTCGCAAGCTCGTACATGTAGAGATCGCGACGGCGATTGATCGCGGTCATGCTGAACGCCAGCCAGCGGCTGTCCGGCGAAAAGGCCTGGTCATGGATTTCGCTGAATTTGTCCTGGGCGACCTGCCTGGGCGCGCCTCCATCGACACCGACAAGCCATAGCCGATGTGCCCCGTCGCTGAACGAAATGGTCTTGCCGTCCGGCGAGAAGCTTGGGCCGTAGAGATAGCCATCCTTGAATGCCGTCAGCACTTTTTCGGCGCCGCCCTCGGCCGGCCGAATGGCGATCTGCTGACAACCACCGACATCGGTGGTGTAGGCGATGGTCTTGCCGTCCGGCGACCAAGCGGGATGATCCTCATCGATGCCTTGCGTATTGGTCAGATCGCGCGTCGCTCCGTCTTCGCTGGGCACGCTGAAGATATCGCCACGTGCCGAGAACAGGCTGCGCTTGCCATTGGGCGCAAGGGCAAAATCCACCTGCCCGGCCGGATCGCCCGTGCGTACCTGCCCCTTGACGCTGACCACATGCGCGCGGGTACGGGTGTTGTCGTCCGGCAGATAGACCGGCACCTCACGCAACTGCTCATTCGGAAGATCGAGTTCATAGAGTTTGCCGCCCTGCTGGAAGGCGATCGCGTCGCCACCAAGAGCCGGGAAGTCGATATCGTAGTCGGTGAAGTGGGTGACCTCGCGCAGTTGCTTGGTATCCTGATCATAGACCCAGATATTGGCGCGGCGGTTGGCGTCCTGGTCGGACAGGAAATAGATTTTCCGCCCGTACCACATCGGCGAGGTGTTGGTGCCCGACCAGTTGGTGATCTGCTCAAGCTGTTTGGAGTTGAAATCGAACGTATAGACCTGTTGCGCGAGGCCGCCGTTGTAGCGCTTCCAGGTGCGGAAATTGCGGAATATGCGGTTGTAGGCGATCGAATGTCCGTCGGGTCCGAACGTCGCCAGACCGACCTGGCTGTCGATCGGCATCGGTTCGGGCGCGCCGCCCGCCACCGGAACCTTGTACATGTACTGGATCCAGCTGTTCCACTGGTCGCGCTTGGTCAGATAGACGACGTACTTTGAATCCGGGGTCCAGGTGACCACCATGTTGTCGGGACCATGCCGCCCGCCGGTGCCGCCCTCGGTCGCCGGATGATAGGTCAGCCGACGCGCCGAGCCGCCCGCCGCCGGGATCACCCAGATGTCGGTGCCTGCCTTGCTGGCCTCGGTATAAGCGATCCACGCTCCATCGGGCGACACCCGCGGAAACATGTCCTGTCCCGGCGCGGACGTCAGGCGCTCCGCCGCTCCCCCCGCCTTGCCGACAGACCAGACGTTTCCGTCGGCCACGAAAACCACGCGGTCGCCATATGGCTGGGGAAACCGCGGCAGGGCCGCCTGCGCGGCGACGGTCGAGACGGTCGTCAGCAAAATTGCCAACAGGTTGCGGGAGAGCGTCATGAAGCGGCCTTCAAAAAGTTGTATTCTGCCTTGGATATAGCGGTTTCGGGCATTTCCAGATTGAATAATCGGTAATGTGCGGTCGGATGATCTCTGAGCCCCGTTTCAGCCGGTCACAGTCGCGCGCCAATCAACGAGTGCGTTGCCCTCGGCGATATCGTTGAACCATATCTTGCCGGCGACAGGATCGACGATGGCCCCGCGAGCCTCGCACCAGGCCAGTAGCGCCGCGTCGAGCTTCAGGCCGCCCGCCTCCCGGTTCGGGTTCAGGTGCAGATAGATATCGCCCGGCTTGTTCATGTGGCGTGACACGAGATCGTGCAGAAAGAAGCCCCAGTCATCGGTTGACCAATGCTCACGTTCGCCGTTGGCGAGGCGCCGGACGATATGGAATATCTGGCCAATTACCGTTACCAGATCGAATTTCAGCCCCAGGTCTTCGAGCGGCTGTCGGTGACGTGTCGGGGCGATCCGGCGGTCGACGCCCAGCGCCCCGCAGATATCATCATAGAGCGGTACGCTGATGTCGGTGCCAACCACCGTGTGACCAAGGGCCTTGCAGACCGCCGCGAAATGCCCGGCCCCCATGCCGATGTCGAGCACCGTGCGGCGCCGACCGTCTGTCAGTCCAAGCGCGGCTGCAACGCGGACCTTGTCGGCCAGCCAATAGGGCAGATCCAGGTACTTAAACCCGCCGACCAGACTGAAGTCGTCCTCATGGCCGCGATACTTCTCACGGATTTCGGCGATGCGCATCCTGTCCACCGCGTCGATGACCTGCCAGTAGGCGCCGATCAGGCCGGCGCTTGACCCTAGCGTCCGCGCCACTTCCTGGGCTCGCGTGTCAAAATCATCGAGCGGCTTGTAGATCAATGAGTCCGTTCCCGAGACCGCCGCGACCGCACCGCCTCACATGCCGCCGGCGACGATGAAAGTCTGGCCCGTGATGAAACCGCCGGCTTTAGATGCCAGCAGCAGGGCGACATTGGCGATGTCTTCGGGCGTGCCCAGCCGTTGAACGCCAACCCCCCATTCGCGGGCAATGCGGTCATAGTCTTCCTGGGTCTTCAGGTTCAGCGGGCCGGTGAGGGCATCGGTGATGATCGGGCCCGGCGCGATGCCGTTTACCCGGATGCGCGGCGCAAGCTCCTGCGCAAGCAGTATCGTGAGGTTGTTCATCGCCGCCTTCGAGGGGCCGTAGCCGGCCGAGCCGCCCGCCGGCTTAAAGCCCATGATCGAGGACATGTTGATGATAGACCCGCCGTCGGTCATCAGCGGCGCCACCGCTTGCGTCATCAGCAGGGCGCTGGTCAGGTTGACATCGAGCTGCAGGCGGAAAACGTCCTCCGGGATGTCCATCGCCCCGTGGATCACATCACCGCCGCCCAGCCCGCCGACATTGTTGACCAGCACCGTCGGCCGTCCGAGGGCCGCCTGGGCCGCCGCCGCGATTTCCTTGGGAGCGCCGCGCGCCGTTACGTCCATGGCGATGGCCACGCAGCGGCGTCCCAGCGCCTCAATCTCTCCTTGCACCCTGGCCAGCGCATCTTTCGAGCGCGCCACGATAGCGACATCCGCCCCCGCTTCAGCGAGACCGCGCGCGACACCCGCGCCGATTCCCGCCCCCGCGCCGGTGACGATCGCAACATCGCCGTCCAGGCGGAATCGATCAAAAATGCTCATTCTGGGTTCCCTCGTTTTGTTGGACCCTTGCAGGCGTTCTCGCGCTTTGCGTCAAGCCCCCAGAAGTCGATCAGTCAGCTGAGGTTGAATCCGGCCAGATCCTCCAAGGCCGGTCAAAGGCCGTACATCAAGGCCCAGAGCACTTCGTTGGTCCCGAACCAGTTCGGGCTGCCCTGGATGGCCCCATCGGAGAACAGATTGTATCCCGAGAAACCGTCCTGGACTTGCTGATTAAACAGCTGTACCGCCGTCGCTTCGGTACAATATTTCATGTCGAATGTCACAAGTACCTGTGTAAAATTCAGCGTTCCACTTGAACTCTTGAGAAATTTTACAGCTGGCGCATAGCTGTTAGTGAAATCACAGCTATATGGTTCGCCCCAAATATAGAGACTTATGTAATCGAAATTGGCCTTGATGTCATCCATTCTGACGAAAGAAAAGCCGTTCGACTGTGTCGACGCAGATTCCCATGGGTTGGTATAGAGATAGGCCTTCAAGCCATAGCTTCGTATCGCCGCGCCAAGCCCATCCAGGAAATCATGGGCATCGCTGGTGTTGCGATGATCCTGCACCTCGTAGTCAAGCATCACGCCATAGGGGTCACTGGAGACCGCGAACGGAATCACCATCTTGTCGAGCATCACCAATGACTTTCCGTCCTGGCTGCGCGTGGTGAAATAGGCCGCCGGGTTGGCGGCAGCGGTGGCCCAGGGAATGGCATCCGAGGGCGATAGGCCTACCGCCAGCAACGGCGCCTGCCAGGCTGAAGTTGAAGCTCCGATGACGTAGAGCACCTGTGCCTTCGTGACAGCGTTCGCCCTGGCCGGTGTGGTAAACTCGGTCAGATAAAGGTTGCCTGACTGATCATAAATATAAGGATAGGTCGGGTTTCCCGGAATAAGCGTGTAGCCCGCCGGGACTCGCGCGCGATTGGCCCATATCATCGGCCAGATACGCCCCTGCGTCCAGCTTGAGAGATTCTGCGCCGCCACGTTCAGCGCTACCGAATCCGTGATCGGTCCGAAGGGATAGGTCAATTTAGTCTGGAAATTATCGATGGGTGGCGGAGCCTGACGCACGATCATCAGGGGGGCAAGCTGCCGCGCGAACCCAGGATTGTAGAAAGCGGGCAACTGCGAGAGAGCGTAAGCACCAGTCCCACTCGCGATTAGTATACTTAATTGTACAATTAACAATACCGGCAGAAATGAGAGCAATCTCAAGGATGCGCCCATAATTTATACCCCTACACATTAGAGGTTTGACGCAGACCGGGGCCATCCTCTATTTAAAGCCCTCCGCAATAACCTTAATAGTTCGCCTCACCGCAAGCCAAGGTCGAAATTGTCGCACCCTCCTGATGCAGGGGGCCCGGCATGGCGGATCATTGATTTTTGCGGGCCTTCACAACCTCCCCGACCACTGCCAGCCTCCGATAAGCCACTGAACCGCCATGACTCTTTGGCCAAAAGATGTCATTGTTGCGAAGTTCCAGCGACAAGTTGTCGCGCGACACGGTCAGGACCGTAGCGGTGCGTCAGGCTCTTCCCTGTCGTTTCGCGCGCCCACGGATGATTGAAGGGTGGGGGCGCCCTACTGTCGATCGATCAGGTCGCGGAATTCCGGGCTGCGGCTGAGCCACGCGGCCGCATAGCCGCACAGCGGGATGATCATCAGACCCCGCGCGCGGGCATAGCCGGCCAGGGCCGTCATGAAGCGGGCCGCGGCCCCTGTCCCGCGCAAGCCCTGGGGGGCCTCGACGTGGTCGACGATCAGACGCCGGCCGTCGCGGTGGTAGTCTGCGAACACCGTCTGGCCATCCTCAATCATCTCCAGTCGACGGATTGTCGGGTTGTCGCGAAGCTCACTCATTCGGCGGCGCCCCTGAAGGCCTGTAGTCCACTGGCGTCAATGCCGAACTCTTCGAGAATCTCCCGGCCATGCTGGCCGATTTTCGGCGCCATCCAGGGACCGTTCTTCGCCTCGCCGGCGATCTGGAAGGGGCTGTCGACGGTCTTCAGTCCTGGCGCGTCGACAAATTCAGGCATCAGCCCATTCGCATTGACCTGTGGATCATCCGCGTGGTCGGTCGTGCGGGCCACAAGGCCGAAGGTGACGTTCGCGTCGCTGAGCACTCCGCGCCAGTGTTCCCACGGTTCGTGGGCGAAAATTCCCTCCAGCAATCGGGTCAGCACCGCGGCGTTGGCCAGCCGCGCCTCGGGGGCTGCGAACCTGGCATCCTCAAGCCAGTCGTCGTGCCCGAGCGCCCTGGCCAACAGAGGCCATTCCTTGCCGGGGTTGGCGATCGCCAGCACGAAGTACCTGCCGTCGGCGGCCTGGTAGGTTTCGCCCAGTGACCCACGCACGCCACGCGCCGCCCGCGCCGGCAGTTCCACGTCGCAAAGCGCCGCCTGAATCTGGCAGGCGTTTGACCATAGACCGTTGGCAAGCAATGAGGTGCTGACCTCGCCGCCCTCGCCGGTGATCTGTCGTCTGTAAAGCGCCGTCAGAATCGCTCCATAGGTCGCCATCGCCGTCGGGTGGTCGCCCATGCCCGGCATCGACAGGCCCGGCTCGGTCTCGCCGGTCGCCCGCACCATGTCCATCAGCCCCGACCTTGCCCACCATGCCGTGGTGTCATAGGCGGTGCGGTCGCGCTCGGGACCGTGCTCGCCATAAGGAGTCAGCGAGGCGTAGATCAGCCGCTTGTTCAACGGCATCACGTCCTGAGCGCGCAGTCGCAGACGCTCGCGCACCGGGAACGGATAGTTGGTGATGAAGACGTCCGCCTTGCCGATCAGCACGTCGAGCGCGGCGCGATCAGCCGGCGCCTTCAGACCCAGCGCGAGGCTCTGCTTGTTGCGCGAGTCCATGATCCAGAAATAGTCCGGTGTCCCCGGCGCGCCGCGCACACGGATCAGGTTGCGATAGGAATCCCCCAGGCCCGGCGGCTCAATCTTGATCACCCGCGCGCCGAAGTCCGCCATTACCGTCGCCGCCGCCGGCCCGGCGATGAAACTGGCGCAGTCGATCACCAGCAAATCACTGAACAATGTCGAAGCCATGCCGCGCTCCTCCCGTATCTCGCCCAGCGCGCGGGAGCCTAACCATCGCCCACCGCCCCTGTCACGCACGCTCGCGCCAGCGATTGTACACCGTCAAGCGCCCGATCAGTGCGTCGTCGATGACTTCGTTGAACGTCGGCATATAGGGGATCGGACTCGCCGACCCTCTCGACACGGCCATCAGGCCGGTCGAGATCGACAATCAGCACGGCGCCTCTTTTTCCAGGAAACCGATGGCTGCTTCCAGGAACACATCGTTGCGGTCGCCGGCGACCATGTGACCGGCATCGGCGACATCTGTGAAATGTCCGTGGCGCAGGCTGTCGACAAAACGATGCGCGTTCTCCAGCGAGACCAACTCGCTCATCCGTCCGCGGATAAGGTGCACCGGAATCTCGATATCGCGGCAGCGCGCCTCGAAATCCTCCATCGGCTGTCGCGAACGCCCGCTCTTCATACCGGTCACGAACCGGGGGTCCCAATGCCAGCGATAGCGGCCATCCTCACCCAGGCGCAGGTTCTTCGCCAGGCCGGACAGGTCCTTGGGCCGCGACCGGTGCGGCAGATAGGCGGCGATGGAATCCGCCGCCGCCCGCAGGCTGTCGAAGCCGTGATCGACGTTTGCGCTCATGAAGGCCATGATCTTCTCGACCCCCTCCGGATCGGAGCGCGGCGTGATGTCGACCAGGGTCAGCGAACGGAATGTACCCGGGGCCAGGATCGCCTCGACCATCAACCCGGACATGCCGCCCAGCGAGGCGCCGATCAGCGCCGGCCGGTCATCAAGTGTCGCCGCCACCGCGATCAGATCCTCCGCGAACCGCTCCAGATGATAGTCGCCGTCGTGCGCCCAGGCGCTTTCGCCATGCCCGCGCAGATCGAGCGACACCGCCATCCAGCCATGCGTCGCCAGGCGGTCCGCCGTCGAGGCCCAGGAATGCCGCGTCTGCCCACCGCCATGCGCCAGGATCACCGAGCCTCGACGGGGTTCTCCGATCACGTCCGCCGTCAGGTACAGATCATCGGTGACATTGATTTTCGAAACTCTGCGGATCAACGGGCAGTCCCTCTCACTCGATGAAGGCAACTAGGCCAAGTAGCCACGCCCGGTCCAGCGAAAGCGGATGGGCCGCCTAGCTTGCCATAACTTCAGGAAACCGTTGCACGGACCTCATTGCGCGCTTGATACAAATCCCAGAACTGGTCGGCGATCTTTGCGCCCTCAATGCCGCCGTCCGCTGCATAGGGCGTGCCCCTGACCGCGCCGGCGACGGTGACTTCGCCGACGTAAACCCCGTCGGCCTTTAGCCTATCAGACAGCAGGCCGACCAGCTTGGCCTTCGCCGCATTGGCCAGGGCCACGCCCATGGCCTTCAGGCTGACCGCAAGGGCGTCCATCGCCGGTACGTTGAAGCCGAACGCGCCATTGGTGACAAGCACGGCGCCCTCGCCTGTGCTCTTCAGATCGGGTAGCACCTCGTGCACGGCGCTGAGCAAACCGACGATTGCGACATCGAAAACTCCGCCCACGCCGGTCGGATCAATCGCCATCAGGTCGCCAGACTGACTGCCGCTGATCGCGTTCCAGTGGAGAACCGTGATCGGCCCCAGCGTGTCGCGCGCCTTGCCGATAGCCGCGCTCATCGAGACCGGATTGGACGCGTCGCCTTGAAAGCCGGCCGCGGTAACGCCCTTCGCCTGCAGCGCCGCCACGCCTTCAGCCAGGCGCTCGGCATTGCGCGCCACCAGCGCGACAGAGAAACCTTCAGCTCCGAACTTCTCCGCGACGGCGGTCGATATCCCCGGCCCGTAGCCGACGACGACGATGGTCTTTGGCATGCTCGCTCCCTTGGTGATGGTCGACCCGATTTCGGCGCCGGGGTCGCCGTTCGCTAGCGGTTCAGGTACTTGTCGAGCGTCTCGTGGAAAGCACGGATACGCGACTCTTGATAGATGGACAGGGTCTCGGCGCCCTTCTCGCTGGCCAGCATGCCTTCGTGCTGTGCACGCAGGTTGCCGGTGTCCTGATCCAGAGTGATCGCCGTCAGCTCCATCCCGGCCATTTCCGGCAGATCGGTGTACAGTTGGTTCTTCGTGATCCGCACAGGCGTCGCCGGATCGGGGCGCGGACGGTCGCGGGGCGCCGGGCGCATGATCAGCACCTCGAAGGTGCAGCGGCCCGGATCATTGGCGATCGGCCTGATCCGGTGAATCTGCCGCATCGAAAGCCCCGTGTAGAGAAAGATGTTCGGGAACAGGTTATACTTGATCGAGTCGATGACCTCAGTGTCGCTATATCCGGACGTATCCATCCCATAATCAGCCTCCAGCGCGCCGCGCACCTGCCGCGCCATGGCATCGCGGGCCGTCTGCCCCTCCGCCAGGGTCACAGAAACCGCATTGGGGGAGCGGCCGCCCAACAGCACGCGGTCGAGGCGTTCCTGCTCGCCGATCGGCTGCTTCGCCGCCGGGCTGCAAACCGCGAACGCACAGAGATCGCGCGACACATGATCGTCGAACACGTCGTGCTGCATGTTCCAGTCACCGACCACCTGCGTCAACTGCGGATGCACCACCGGCGTGTGATAGGCCTCCATGAAGGCATCCTGCGCGGTCTTCCAGTTGCAGTGCAGCTCTTTTTCAATGTGCAGAGCCAGATACCAGTCGGTCCAAGGCCAGCGCGCGAAATGCCCCGGCAATACACCCAGATAGTCGATCAGCGGGTCGGCATTCTTGTCCAGGTTAACGAACACCAGCCCGTTCCAGGCTTCCACCCGCGCCTGCGGCAACCGGTTGGACTCATAGTCGAGGTGCGGAAATTCCCACGCGCAGGGAACTTCCCGCAGCGCGCCGTCCAGGCTCCAGGTCCAGCCGTGGTACGGGCATTGTATCTGCGGCGACCAGCCGCTGCTGCCCGATGGCTTCAGCTTGGCGCCGCGGTGAAGGCATGAATTGTGAAAGGCCTTCAGCGAGCCGTCCGTCACCCGCGTCACCACGATCGAGTGACGTCCGATGTCATAGACCAGATAGTCGCCGGCCTCCGCCACCTCGTCCTCGCGACAGACATACTGCCAGACCTTGCGCCAGACCTTCTGCATTTCGAGGTCGAAGAATTCCTGGCTGGTGTAGCGGCTGAACGGGATGTCCGCGCGGCTCTGCGGTGGATTGGACCGCTGCTCCAGTATCTCGCTGTAAGGACCGACGCCCGAATGCATGATCTCCTGGAAGGTCGGCGCGCCCGGGCATGTCATAACTTCGGCCTTCACCTGGATGTTCATCGGCGCCTCTACCTGTTTGATGCAGACCTTGGCGCACCACGGTCCGCGCGACAAGGACGATGAAGCGCCCGGCCCATTCGAAACCTCTGGCCGCCGATAGTTTGGCAATATTTCCATAAAGTCATGAAGCAGGCTTAATTTGCCTTGGCGCCTTCCCGGCCGCATTCACTCGCCTGGGTCAGGGAGTTGTTCATGTCACGTGTCGCCATTCTGTTCGCCATTGTCCTGGGCGCGTCTTCACTCGCGCAAGCGACATGGGCCGAATCCGTCGTCGGCGCCGCGGCGCGGGCAGACGCCGCCGCGATCTTCGACGCCAACCGCGCCGCCGCGGCCGGCACCGCCTCTCCCGGCGCGGTTCGCATCATCTACGCCTTCGACGGCATGGGACTGAAGGGACAGGTAACCTCCTACTACGATCTGCGCGATGGCCGCTTTGTCGACGCCGTCGACGCGGGTCCGGTCAAGCAGGTGCAGGGGTTCGACGGCGTCCACGTCTGGGCCAAAGACCCATCCGGCACGGTGACATTGCAGGATGGCGGCGAACAGCGCGCGCTCTCGATCAACGACGCCTATCGCCGCGCCAACCTCTGGTGGCGGACCGACCGTGGCGGCGCCACGATCGAAGCCCTGGCCGCTCAACCCGGCGTGTCCGATCCGCTCGTCGGCGTCGCGGTGACCCCGCCCGGCGGCAAGCGCTTCGAGGCGTGGTTCGACGCCGTCACCCACCAACTCACCAGGATCGTGGAGAAGCAGGGCGCGGTCACCATCGTCACCCGCTATGAAGACTATCGGCCCACACAGGCGATGATGATCCCCTGGCGCACCACCGTCGATGATGGCGAGGGCGCGAAGTATATGCAGACCATGACGGTCGCCTCGGTCGGTTTCGAGCCCGCCGCGGCCGCCGGCGCATTCTCGGCGCCGGCCACGCAGGTTGCGGATTTCGCCATCGACGGCGGCGCGGCCCGCACGGTGCTGCCCTTCGAGCTGATCAACAACCACATCTACGCGCGCGCCAGCGTCAACGGAAAGGGGCCGTTCCTGTTCATCTTCGACACCGGCGGACTGGATCTTGTCACCCCGGCGCTGGCCAAGACGCTCGGCCTGACAACGCAGGGCCACTTCGATGGTCGAGGCGCCGGCGAGGGGACTACCGACACCGGTTTCGCCAAGGTCGCCGAACTCAGGGTCGGAGATGCGCGGCTGAAGGATCAGACCTTTTTCGTCCTGCCGCTCGACGGCCTCTCCGATATCGAGGGCGTCGATGAGCAGGGCATGGTCGGCTTCGAGACCTTCCGCCGCTTCGTCACCCGCTTCGACTATGGCGCGCGCACGATCACCCTGATTGATCCGAAGTCATTCGACCCCGCCGACGCCGGTACGCCGATCCCGTTCGAATTCGCTGATCACAATCCCGAGGTCAGCGGGGAATTCGAGGGCATCCCGGGAAAGTTCCACATCGACACCGGCTCACGCGCGGAGGTCACCCTCAACCGGCCGTTCGCGGAGCGCAACAACCTGCGCGCCAGTCATCCAGGCGGCCATGACGTGGTCGACGGCTGGGGCGTAGGCGGTCCCTCGCGCGCCTATGTCATGCGCGGCGCCTCGCTCAAATTAGGATCGGTCGAGGTCAAGGGCGTCGTCGCCTCTGCCGCGACGCAGGCCAGGGGCGCGTTCGCCGGTGACGACTACCAGGGCAATATCGGCGGCGGCGTGCTCAAGCGCTTCGTGGTCACCTTCGACTATGCACACCAGATCATGTACCTGAAGCCGCTGTCGGGCCCGGTCGCCGATGCCGGTGTCTTCGACCGCTCGGGTATGTGGATCAACCGCGCCCAAGGCGGCTATAAGGTCGTCGACGTCACCGCGGCCGGTCCCGCCGAAGCCGCCGGCGTCAAGGTCGGCGATCTCGTCACCATTATCGAGGGAAGGCCTGCTTCAGCGCTCGCCATCTACGACGCCCGCCGCCGCCTGCGCACAGCCCCGCCAGGAACCGTGATCCCGATCACCATCACCCGCGATGGAAAGGCCCTGCGGCTCAAGCTCACGCTCCGCGACCTCATCTGACCGACCCACGGGCGTTGCTGGACGCTGTCGGGAGGCTCTGCTACCGCTTCGGAAGCGGCCGTCCAAAGTCGTCGACGACAACATCTAAAATGGGCCTTCACAATGTCGAAAACTCCCGCGCTGTTGCTGGCGGCCAGTGTCGCGCTGCTAGCCCTGCCATCGCTGGCGGCAGAGCCGACGCCAAAAGCCGCTGCGGTGGTCAAGACCGACTCTCCCGCGCTCGCCGACCTGACCCAGGGCGCCCTGTTCGTACCGGAAAGCTCGGAATCAGACGGGTCGGTCACGGTTGAGGGCCAGAAGATCGACTACCGAGCAGTGGCCGGCACTCTGGTCGTGCACCCAAAGGGTTGGGACGACGCGGCGGCGGGCAATCGAGCGCCGCCCGCTGAAAAGACCGCTGACGCCGCACCCGGCAAGGACGACCCCGCCGCCGGCAATCCCAAGGCCGAGGCCTCGATGTTCTATGTCGCCTATTTCAAGAAGGGGGCGCCGTCGGCCGACCGACCGGTCACCTTCCTCTACAACGGCGGTCCCGGGTCCTCGACGGTGTGGCTGCACATGGGCGCCTTCGGTCCGCGCCGGGTGGTGACCCGCGACGACAGCCACACGCCCGCCGCCCCCTACAACGTGGTCGACAACGCCTACAGCCTGCTCGACGCGAGCGATCTGGTGTTCATCTACGCGCCCGGCACGGGCTTCAGCCGCATCGCCGGCAAGGATAAGGAAAAGGCCTTCTGGAGCGTCGATGCCGACGCCCATGCCTTCGGGGAGTTCATCATCGGCTTCCTGAATAAGTATGGTCGCTGGAATTCACCCAAGTATCTGTTCGGCGAAAGCTATGGCACCCCGCGTTCGGCGGTGCTGGTCAACAATCTGGAAACCGAGCACGACATCGACTTCAACGGCGTGATACTGCTCTCGCAGATCCTCAACTTCGATCTGAGTGGCGACGGCCCGCAGTTCAATCCGGGTACCGACGAGGCCTACGTCGTTACGCTGCCGACCTACGCAGCCTCAGCCTGGTACCATAATCGCCTGTCCGGCCAGCGACCCGCCGATCTCGACGCCTTCGTGCACGAGGTCGAGCAGTTCGCCAACGGCGACTATGCCGCTGCCCTGCAGGCTGGTTCAGAGCTTGATGAGGCCCGCCGTCAGGCAGTGGCCGCGAAGGTCGCCGCCTACACCGGTCTTCCAGTTTCTTACGTCCTAAAGGCTGACCTGCGCATCAACGTCGGCATGTTCAACAAGATGCTGCAGGACGATCAGGGCCTCAGCACCGGCCGCCTCGACACGCGGTTTTCAGGTCCCGATATCGATCCCCTGTCAAAGGAAAGCGACTACGACCCACAATCCGCGTCGATCAGCTCCGCCTATGTCGCCGCCTTCAACGACTATGCCCGCAAGACCCTGAACTTCGGCGTAGGTCGCGCCTACCGGCCAGAGACCGACGTCGGCGACTGGAGCGCGCCACACCAGCCCCCCGGCATTCCCTTCCCGCTGCCCGGCGTCCTCAACGTAATGCCCGACCTTGCCTATGCGATGAAGTACAACCCCGGCCTCAAGGTCATGGTGAACGGCGGCTACTTCGACCTCGCCACGCCCTTCTATGAAGGCTGGTACGAGATGCACCACCTGCAGATCCCGACCAGCCTGCAAGGCAACATCGAGTACCACTATTACCCGTCCGGCCACATGGTCTACGCTCACGAGGACTCCCTGAAGGCCCTGCACGACAACGTCGCCACATTCATCCGCAAGACCGACAACGTAGCGCCATAACCTCCCTCCGTCGGCGTGTGGGGAGGTATACACCGCGCCTGTTCACCGCCCATTGACCACCCACCAGCCCACGGTCATACTTGCGGTATGAAAGTCGCCGTATCGATCCCGAACGAACTCTTCGCCGAGGCCGAGGACCTGGCAAAGCGCTTCAACACATCACGCAGCGAACTCTATAGCCGGGCGCTGGGCACATTCATCGGTCTGCATGCTCCGGAGCGTCTGACGCAGGCGATGAATGAGGCTGTCGACGCTATGGATGGTGAGACTGAAACGTTCAACGCGCAGGCCGCCCGGCAAAGTCTGCGCCGGGTCGAGTGGTAGTCGCGCAAGGAGAGCTTTGGTGGGCCGACCTGGGAGAACCCATGGGATCGGAGGCCGCCTACCAGAGGCCCGTGATTATCGTCCAGTGTGACGCCGTCAACCGGAGCCGGATCGCAACGGTCGTCTGCGTCCCGCTGACCAGCAATCTGCGGTGGGCCAATGCGCCTGGAAACATGCTCCTGGATGCCGGGTCGACCGGCCTGACAAAGGACTCCGTAGCCAATGTCTCCCTCATTCTCTCCATAGACAAGGCACAACTGACGGACAGGATCGGCAGGATTTCGTCGCGGCAACTGGAAACTCTACTCACGGGCATTGACGTCATCCTCGGCCGTTAGCGCGCTATCGCCGGCACGCGTGGCGTTTCCGCTCACCCCGTGTATCAATGCCGATCGAAGGAAGCTTTGCCGCCTCGGTCCATAGCCGGCGGCGGCCAGGTCCAGAATGGGGGACGAATGCTTGCTATATTGCTGATCCTGCTCGCCATCTCCGGCGTCGCCTATGCGGTCGCGATCACGCGAGCCGCGCTGGCCGAGGGGAAGCTGCGGCCGTCGCTCGAAGCCATAGGCGTCGGCGGGGTGGTGAATTTCTTTGACACCCTGGGCATCGGTTCGTTCGCGCCGACCCTGACCTGGCTGAAATTCCGCACGCAGGTTTCGGTCCGGCAGTTGCCGAGCACCCTGATCGTCGCCTGCACAATCCCGACCATCCTGCAAAGTGGCATCTTTCTGGCGCTGCTAGGCGTGCACGTCGATCCGGTGCTGATGGGGGGTTACGCCGTCACCCTGTTGCTGGGTGGTCTCATCGGCGCACGACTGGTCAGCCGGGTGCCGATCTGGCTGGTGCAGGCAGTCGTCGCCGGGGCCCTGCTGATCGCGGCGACGCTGTTCGCCGCATCCAATCTGCACCTGATGCCGCCGGGCGGCACGGCCTCGTCCCTACCCCTTCCCCTGATGCTTACCGCCATCGCCGTCAGCTTCGTCATGGGCCTGCTGCTCAACTTCGGCGTCGGGCACTACGCGCCCTCGCTGGTGATGCTCAGTCTGATGGGCATGGACCCACGCCTGGCGTTCCCGATCATGGCCACCGGCGGCGCCCTGACCGCGACGGTCGTCAGCGCGCGGCACCTTCGGGCGAAAGCCGCTGACCTGCCGATCTCTCTTGGTTTCATGCTCGGCGGCGTACCCGGCGTTCTGATCGCCGCGTTTGCGGTCAAGGATATGCCGGTCGCGGTGCTGCGCTGGCTGGTCATCGCCGTGGTCGTCTACGCGGCCGGCGTCATAATCCGCGACGCCATTCGCACGTTTCGACATCCATCACCCGACGACCTCGCCCTGGCGGCGGCGGCAGGGCAATCGCATATCAAAACTGAGCGATGAGGTTGGCGAGAAAATTGTTGTTCCACCCAGCGCGTTTGATTTTCCGTCGGGCTGAGATTTTGGATTTGTTGGCGTTGAGAATGTTGAGCGCCATGTGCCTTAGGAC
>JANXTX010000027.1 GCA_025352165.1 Caulobacteraceae bacterium
GAACTCTCGGGTGACCTGACCCTCGCCTTCACGGCCGCTCAGCGGCGGCAGTCGTTCCGGGTCTCGCAAGCACCGCGTGCGGCCAGAAGCACACTGATCTCGCTCGGCCTGAATTGCCTGCCCTGGACGCTGTTGAACCGATGGGGACTTCGGGAACCGCGTCAGTTTTCGGCGCACTACAATCCATTTTGCCAGGCAAGCCATAAGATGGCGGGCCTGACCGAGGCATTGCTGAACAATTTCCGCTCCTACATTGGCCCGGATGAGATTGCCTTGGTCAAATCCGCCTTTGGTCGTGAATTGGCCATGCGCCGGGACCGTTCAGTTGTCTGGAATCACAACAAGTCCTCCTATTGGCTAAACGATGATTTCACGAATCTGAGGACCAATCTGGAAGCTAAAATCGGCAATTTCCGCCGCACGTGCATCGCGGAAAATGCTGTGTTTCTAATCAGCAATTGCCCGGACGATTACCCACGTCACGATTTTGTATTCCTGAAAAATCTTCAGGAAGGATTGCGTATCGTTACTGGGAAAGAGAACAATCGCATCATTCTCATAAAACAAAGAGGCGGCAGAAAACCCGATCAAATTGCCCAAATTGATCCGCACACGCTCTATTTTTACTGCCCGTATCCGGATGGCAATTACAAATGGTGGAACAATTCAACCGCCAATGATGAAGTCGGTATCGGCTACGAGGAACGATTCCTGGGGTTGTTATTCAACTGCCTGGAGATCTGGGGACTGCTTGACGGATCGCCCCGCCAATAATTGCGTTTGGAACAGGATTTGGCTGACATGACCGGCTTCACGATTGAGCACCTGCAGGAAATTGCCCAGGAGGTGATTGGCGACCGTGATGTCACACTGTCTCCCGAGATGACGGCCATGGATGTCCCTGGCTGGGACTCTTTGTGCCACACCCTGATCAGTATCGAAATTGGCGGTCGGACCGGTCGGGAAATCGATGCCCAGTCCCTCGCCGAGGCCGCGAACTTCGGCGAGCTTGTCAACCGCGTCAACGCATTGACCTGACAGTACATTCATGCCCCCGATCGCGCCTTGACGCTGCCTGGACGCGATGGCATGGTTCGATCAATCGAATTTGGAGCAACACAAATGCGCGCCGCGCACCTCGTACTTATTCGAACGTGACCTGAACCGGCGGACCTTCCGCCGGCAGACGGTCGCGTGCCCAGGGCCCCTTGAGGGCCTTTTTTTATTCTTTCGACAACCTTCCCCCACTATTGCGAAATCAACCCCATGACCGCCCATCAGAGCATCAAATCCGATCCGACCACCCAGGCCGAGGAAATCCTAACCGGGGCCGAGATGGTCGTGCGCGCGCTGGTAGACCAGGGTGTCACCGACCTGTTCGGCTATCCGGGCGGCGCCGTTCTGCCGATCTATGACGCACTTTTTCATGAGCCCCGGCTCCGACACGTTCTTGTCCGGCACGAGCAGGGCGCTACGCACGCGGCGGAGGGCTATGCCCGCTCGACCGGCAAGCCCGGAGTTGTTCTGGTGACCTCGGGCCCCGGAGCGACCAACGCGGTGACCGGTATCGTCGATGCCCTGATGGACTCCATTCCCCTGGTGGTAATCACAGGCCAGGTCCCAACCCACCTGATCGGCACCGACGCCTTCCAGGAGTGCGACACGGTTGGAATCACCCGCAGTTGCACAAAGCACAACTATCTGGTGAAAAACGTCGCCGAGCTGCCACATATCATGCATGAGGCATTCCGCATCGCCACGACCGGGCGCCCGGGTCCGGTGGTCATCGACATCCCAAAGGACGTGCAGTTCGCCAGCGCGGTCTACGTCGGCCCCGAACAGGCGCGCACCCGGCACAACTATCATCCCCGTGTTGAGGGTGATCCCCGTGCAATCGCACAGGCCCTGGCGCTGATCGCCGACGCCAAGCGGCCAATCCTTTACACGGGCGGCGGCGTCATCAATGCCGGCCCTGCGGCCAGCGCGGCCCTGCGCGAGTTCGCGGCGCTGACCGGCGCTCCGGTGACCTCGACGCTGATGGGCCTTGGCGCCTTCCCGGCGGACAACCCTGCCTGGCTCGGCATGGTCGGCATGCACGGCACTTTCGAAGCCAACCATGCCATGCACGACTGCGATGTGATGGTGGCCGTCGGCGCGCGTTTCGACGATCGGGTCACCGGGCGGCTCGACGCGTTTTCGCCGGGTTCGAAGAAGATCCATATCGACATCGACCCGTCCTCGATCGGCAAGGTCGTGCGTGCCGATGTTCCAGTGCTGGGCGACGCGGGAAGGATTCTCGACGCGCTGGTCGCCGGCTGGAAGCGCCTGCACCCTCTGCCCGA
Source organism: Caulobacteraceae bacterium (assembly GCA_025352165.1). GTDB lineage: Bacteria > Pseudomonadota > Alphaproteobacteria > Caulobacterales > Caulobacteraceae > Acaudatibacter. The sequence continues at coordinate 2,343 of JANXTX010000027.1, forward strand.
TCCGACCGAACTGGCGCAATGGTGGGAGCAGATCGACCGATGGCGCGCGCGTGATTGCCTGCGCTATCGGACCAGCAGTGAGGTCATCAAACCGCAGTATGCGCTGGAACGGTTGTACGCGCTGACCCGCGACCGGGACGTCTATTTCACCACTGAGGTCGGCCAGCACCAGATGTGGGCGGCGCAGTACCTGCGGTTCCAGGAGCCGAACCGCTGGATGACCTCCGGGGGGCTCGGCACCATGGGCTATGGCCTGCCGGCGGCGGTCGGCGTGCAGATCGCCCATCCGAAAAGCCTGGTCATCGACGTCGCCGGCGACGCCAGCGTGCAGATGACCATCCAGGAGATGTCGACCGCGCTGCAGTACGACCTGCCGATCAAGATCTTCATTCTCAACAACGAATGGATGGGCATGGTGCGGCAGTGGCAGCAGTTGCTTCACGGCGAGCGCTACAGCCACTCCTATTCGGCCAGCATGCCCGATTTCGTGAAACTGGCCGAGGCTTATGGCGCGATGGGCCTTCGCGCGCAGCGACCGGAGGACCTGGACGATCTGATCATGGAGATGATCGATGCGCCAATGCCAGTGATCTTCGACTGCCGTGTCGAGCGCGCCGAAAACTGCTTCCCGATGATTCCATCAGGCAAGGCCCACAATGATATGTTGTTGGGCGAGGACGTGCGCGACATCGGCTCGGTGATCGACGCGGCCGGGCGGGGACTGGTCTGATGGCGGTAACCACCGACGCGCCGGCGTCGGCCTATGACATGGGCCACGCCGTCGAGACCGAGGCGCTGGCGACGTTCGCGGTACTGGTCGACAATGAACCAGGGGTGTTGCACCGTGTGGTCGGCCTGTTCGCGGCGCGCGGCTACAACATCGAGAGCCTGACGGTCGCCGAGACCGATCAGGACGCCCACACCAGCCGCATCACCATCGTCACTCGAGGCACGCCGCAGGTGCTGGCGCAGATCGAGGCCCAACTTCAGAAGATGGTCTCGACCAAGCACGTGCAGGACGTCACCAAGGACCCTAACGGGGTCGTACGCGAACTGGCGCTGGTCAAGGTGCGCGGCGCCGGCGCCGACCGCGTCGAGGCGCTGCGCATATCCGACATCTTCCGCGCCAAGGTCGTCGACACCACCATCGAGAGCTTCATCTTCGAGATCACCGGCGCCTCCGACAAGATCGACAAGTTCATCGGCCTGATGCGCGATCTGGGCCTGGTGGAGGTCTCCCGTACCGGTGTTCTTTCAATTGAGCGGGGCGTTCAAAGCCTATAGGAACGGACATCGCAGTTGCGATCTCCCGGGGGCGGACGATGAGATGCTTGGCAATCGCCATGGTGGCTATTCTGGCCGCGCCACAGCTGCGTGCCCAGGACGCCGCTTCTACGGCCGCCGCTGTGCGCGCCGCCGACATTGCATTTGAAAAGAGCGCTAAGAACGTCGGCACGGCCGAGGCCTTCCGTGAATACATGGATGAGACGGACGGCCTGCAGTTCAATGGTTCCACACCCACCAGAGGCGCCGCGGCCATTTTTCAGGCAATGGGCGGGAATGCGCCGGCCAGGACCAGATTGGAGTGGACACCCATCGACGCCTGGGGCTCGAAAGGAGGCGACATGGGGGTCACCACCGGAACATGGCAGCTCACCCTGATCGGCGGATCCAAACCGATGGTGACTGGCCGGTACGTGACCGTCTGGCGCAAGAACACCGCGGGCCAGTGGAAGGCCCTGATCGATATTGGAAACCCGGACAGCAAATAGGCGACGGTTGCCAGCGTGCGCCTGACCCAGTCACCCGCAATCAATCGCCTAGAGCAAAACAATGACCCGGCCACGCGAGATCGCACTACCGGCTGACGGTTTCAATGTGCTGGCGATGTGCCGGACCGGGCCGATACTCTACAACAAGAACGACGTGTATGTCGGTGCTTCGATACGTAAATACGGCGAGTTTTCGGAGGGCGAGGCAGAGCTCTTCCGTCAACTGATTGGCCCGGGCGCCCTGGTCGTCGAAGGCGGAGCCAACATCGGTGCGCACACTGTCAGCCTCTCCAGGATGGTCGGTGCGCATGGCAGCGTGTTGGCTTTCGAGCCGCAGAGGATCGTCTTTCAGACCCTGTGTGCGAACCTGGCATTGAACAGTTGTGTCAACGTCCGAGCGTTCCAATGTGGACTTGGAAGTGAGTCGGGCGAAATCGCCGTGCCGTTCCTCGACCCCGGTCTCCCGGCCAACTTTGGCGGACTTTCACTTCTCGAAGCTGAGAACGGCGAACCCGTCCGTCTGGCGACGATCGACGAGCTTGGACTTACCGCCTGTCAAATGATCAAGCTCGATGTCGAAGGGATGGAGGTCGAAGCCCTCAGAGGGGCCGCGCGAACGATCGCCGCGTACCGTCCCCTGATGTATGTCGAAAACGATCGCCAGGCACGTTCTCCCGAATTGGTCGCACTGCTATTTGCCTGGGATTATAGGCTCTATTGGCACACGCCGCCGTTGTACTCTCCCGCCAACTTTGCCGGTGATCCCGAGAACATCTTCGGCAGTATCTGTTCGATGAACCTCCTTTGCCTGCCGCGCGAACTCGATATCACCGTGAATGGCATGACGGAGCTTATGGCCGACGGTCCTAAGCAGGCATGAGTTCAGCGCGGCGTCGACGCACACCAATTATCCGCATGGTCGCATACTGGATCAGGAACAGGCCGAGTTTGCTTCCGAGCCCCCAGGCCGACATGAACGCCGCCCAGTCACGCACGCTCAACGAAAAAACCAGCAGCAGATTGAGGCCGGCGGAAAAGAACATAAGCCCTGCCCAAACGTAGCCAAAAAGCGCGCCGATATCGGGCACGACCTCCATCGCGATCGGCGGGAGATAACGGACCATCCAGCCAGGCTTGAGCATCACGACACCAACGACAAGGTATATCAGAGTCGGCTTTGCCATAACGAAGCGCGGATCGTGGGTCAGCAGCGTCGCCGCGCCCGACCCCATCACCAGGACGAGACTCATCCACTGCATGGTGTCGATCGGTTTCTTCAGAACGTATTGCCAGGCGATCTGAACCACCCCCAGGGCCATGCCCACCGCAACCGACAAGGGCACGTTCCTTGTCAGCATGAAGAGAACCAGGAAGAAGATCGTGGACGCCATGTCCTGAAACAGAAAACGGCCGGCGTGCAGTAGGCTTTTCATCGTACGCCCCTCCTTTCGGGCGAAATCCATCCTTAGAATGAGCCAACGGAAAGCGCCCGGGCATCCACGACTTTCCGGCGGCGATTGGCGAATATCGGCCCGCCATTCACGCTTCGCGAATGAAATCGCGCACTCCTCCCTCCTCAGAATGGGAAGGAGGATTGCTCCTTCTCCTGGAGGCTATTGCGTCCTATATTCTGAGTGTCCGGTTTTTCCGGAATATGGAGATAAACGCGCACGTAATAAGCGGACTGGACCCGGGTGCGATTCCCGGCGGCTCCACCAATTCCTCCCCCTCGCGTTATCGGCGGGGACTTTGCGGGGCCGATCAGCATCGACAGACGTCTAAAGGTGTTAGCTTTCTCTCGGCGTGGCTCACCGTTTCGGGCCTTTAAACTAACTGCGAACGATAACTTCGCTCAAGAGTATGCCCTGGCCGCGTGAGCGGTTCGGTCTGACTCGACCTAAAGCCCTGGTGTCTTAGCAGCGCCAGGCGGGGCTCGGGGGGCGCCTGGCAACAGAAGCCCCCCACTTCCCACCATGGCTGATGAGCGCCCCCCGGTCTTTGCATCGGAAGTCTTGGGGGCGCCTGGCAACAGAAGCCCCCCACTTCCCACCATCGCCCCTTTGCTTGATCGTCGTCGCGCGCTACGGTCTGGCCATGGCCAAGGATGACAAACCCAAAGACCTCATGGGCTATGAGGCGATGCAGCAGGAGGCCCTGCGCGGTGTGGTGAGGGCGGCTCTTGCGAGGGCGGCATCGCCGCGTGGCCTACCGGGCGAGCATCACTTCTACATCAGCTTCCGGACGGGATCGATGGGTGTATCGATGCCCGACGACCTCCGGGCCCGTTATCCGGATGAGATGACCATCGTCCTGCAGAACCAGTTCTGGGACCTAACGCCCGGCGAGACGTCGTTTTCAGTGACATTGCAGTTCGGCGGCCAGCCCAAGGGCCTGTCGATCCCGTACGCGGCGGTCAGCAGGTTCTTCGACCCAAGCGTTCAGTATCTGATCCAGTTTTCTCCGGTCGAACCGCCGCCGTCGTTGCTGGCTCCGGTTCCCAGCCACCCTGTCGTGGCTGAGCCAGCGGTAAAGGTCGTGGGCGATGATGGCCCGAAAATCGTCTCCCTGGATCAGTTCCGCAAGAAGTAGCGCCTTGACTGACGTACCCGCGGACGCGCCCCCGTCCCTCACCGACGAAGCTATTCTTGCCCGCTTTCAGCGCTCCACTCGCAGGCCGAGCGGGTCGCGCACGCTCGGATTTGAAATGATCGCCGTGAACCAGGCCGAACGGCGCGTTGAAGTGGCTTTCGAGGCCAGCGCCGAGACCATGGCCAATCCGATGAAGCAGATCCAGGGCGGCTACCTGTGCGCCATGTTGGACGAATGCATGTCGGTCGCCTGCATGGTCGCATCGGGCATGACCGCCGTGGCCCCCACGGTGGAGATGAAGACCAGCTTCTTCCGACCGGCGATGCCTGGACCGCTGCGCGGCGTGGGCACGGTGGTTCGCTGGGGTAAGACCATCGCCTTCACCGAGGGCGAGCTTTACGATCCTGAAGGCCGACTGTTGGCCAAGGCCACCGGCACAGCGATCCCGACACCCTTCAAGAACTATAAATAGGCCGAAAACCCGACATGTCCGCCACGCGCACCGAGACCGACACCTTTGGTCCCATCGAAGTACCCGCCGACCGCTATTGGGGCGCGCAGTCGCAGCGCAGCCTGCACAACTTCAAGATCGGCTGGGAAAAGCAGCCGGCGCCGGTGATCCGCGCACTGGGCGTGGTCAAACGGGCGGCGGCCGAGACTAACATGGCGCTCGGCAAGCTCGACCCGAAGATTGGCGCGGCGATTGTCGCGGCCGCTCAGGAGGTGGCCGAGGGCAAGCTCGACGCTCACTTCCCGCTGGTCGTCTGGCAGACCGGTTCCGGCACCCAGTCGAACATGAACGCCAATGAGGTGATCTCCAATCGTGCGATCGAGATGCTCGGCGGCGTGATGGGCTCGAAGTCCCCCGTACACCCCAATGATCATGTAAACCTCAGCCAGTCGTCCAACGACACCTATCCGACGGCGATGCATGTCGCCGCCACCGAGGAGATCGTCCACCGGCTGATCCCGGCACTGCAGGGATTGCGCAATGCCCTCAATGACAAGGCCCACGCCTGGGCCGGCATCGTCAAGATCGGCAGGACGCATACGCAGGACGCCACGCCGCTGACGCTGGGCCAGGAATTTTCCGGCTATACGCAGCAGGTCGAGAACGGCATCGGCCGGATCGAGCTGACACTGCCGGCGCTGATGCAGCTGGCTCAGGGCGGCACCGCTGTCGGCACCGGGCTCAATGCGCCCGTCGGCTTCGCGGAAATGGTCGCCGAGAAGATCGCCCAGATCACCCACCTGCCGTTCACGTCCGCGCCTAACAAGTTCGAGGCGCTGGCGGCGCATGACGCCATGGTGTTCACGCACGGGGCGCTGAATACGGTGGCGGCCAGCCTGTTCAAGATCGCCAACGACATCCGGTTCCTGGGCAGCGGTCCGCGCTCGGGCCTGGGCGAACTGGCGCTGCCGGAGAACGAGCCGGGCTCGTCGATCATGCCGGGCAAGGTCAACCCGACGCAGTGCGAGGCGATGACCATGGTCTGCGCTCAGGTGTTCGGCAACCAGGCGACAATGACCTTCGCCGGCGCTTCAGGCCATTTCGAGCTGAACGTGTTCAACCCGGTGATGGCCTACAACATCCTGCAGTCGACCCGGCTGCTGGCCGATGCGGCCGAGAGCTTCACCGAGCACTGCGTCATCGGCATCCAACCGCGCGAGGACAACATCAAGGCCGCGCTGGAACGCTCGCTGATGCTGGTCACCGCCCTGGCCCCGACGATCGGCTACGACAACGCCGCCAAGATCGCCAAGACCGCGCACAAGAACGGCACTACGCTGCGCGAAGAAGCCGTTGGCGGCGGCTATGTCACGCAAGAGCAGTTCGATGCGGTGGTGCGGCCTGAGAACATGATCTCGCCGAGGTGATCGACATCACTCCGCCGCACGGGCGGCGACGGCTTCGTCGGCGAGGCGGCCGGTAAGTTCGGCCATGTGGTCGAATTCGGCTTCGAAATCGCCGAGGCCCTGGGTCAGGCCGCGCAGGTCGGCGATGAAGTTCTGCCGTTCGCCGCGCGGCAGGTAGGCCTCGATCAACTCCCAGGCAGTCCAACCCTCGCGCGGACCGAAACCCAGTATCTGGCCGCGCTTGGATGTTAGCGCCGAGTTGACATTCGACATGGCGCTCTCCGGCGTGAAGATGCGCAGGCGATCGATCGGCTCAAGCAGATAGGGCGCGCACTTGTGCAGTCCTTCCTCTATGGCGATGCGGCCGGCGGTCCTGAAGGCCATCTCGGAGGAGTCAACCGGGTGGGTGGCCCCGTCGAGCAGGGTCACCTCGATATCGACGACCGGAAAACCGAGCGGGCCCTTCAGCATGCCGTCGCCGACCCCCTGTTCCACGGCCGGGAACCACTGCCGGGGGACGGCGCCGCCGGTGACCTTGCTGGCGAAGGAGAAGCCCGCGCCGGGCGGCCGCGGCCTGATCTCGATGGTGACGTCGGCGAACTGGCCATGGCCGCCGCTCTGCTTCTTGTGGCGGCCGTGCTGAGTGACGCCCGCGCGGATGGTTTCGCGGTAAGGAATCGTCGGGCGCGCGGTGGTGATATCCACATTGAAGCGGCGTTTCAGGCGTTCCAATGTCAGGCGCAAATGCCCCTCGCCCAGTCCCGCCACCAGCACCTGCCGGCTTTCCGGATCGTGGGTGACGTGCAGGCCGGCATCCTCTTCCACCAACTTGGCGAGTGCGCCCGACAGGCGGACGTCATCCTGCCGGTTGGCCGCGGCGATCGCCAGTGCGAACAGAGGCGGGCGAGGGCGGCGCGGATGCTGGACCTTCAGCACCGAGCCGATGCCAAGCAGGTCGCCGGCGGCCGCCTGATCGATCTTGCCGATCGCGACCACATCGCCAGTCGCGGCGGTCGGGACCTTCTTGAGCGCGGCGCCCTGCACCGACGACAGACCGCCGGCGCGGACATGCTCGCCCCTGGGCAACACGAGATCGGCGCCGTCGGCAAGAGGCGCGCCGAAAACCCGCGCATAGGCCAACTTTCCGGCCTGACCGGCATGTGCGGTCTTGACGACATAGGCCGCCGGGGCGGCAGGCGTTCCCAGGCCCAGCCTGGCCGCGGCCCGCGCCGGCGCGGGCATCTCATGACGAAGAGCCTTCAGAAGTCGCCGGATGCCGAACTCGTTCTGCGCTGAGCCGAAGAACACCGGCGTGATCAGACCCTCGTTCATTTCCCGGACGAGATCGGTGAACACCAGATCCCGGCTGGGCTGGGCGTCCGACAGCAGTTGCTCCATCAGGTCGTCGTCGAAATCGGCCAGTTGCTCGAGCATGTGAAAGCGCGCGTCAGCTTCCAGACTGGCGATGTCGGGCGTCAATTCGACGACTTCCGAGGCCTGTCCCGCGTGGTAGACAAACGCGCGTTCCAGAGCGAGATCGACAAAGCCGGTCACCCGTTCACCGGTGAACATCGGCAGTTGCCGCGCGACCAGCGGCGTGGCGCTGACCGGCGCCAGGGCCGTCAGCAGCGCGTCGAGAGGCCCTCGGGCCTGGTCCATCTTGTTGATGAACAGGGCGTGGGGCACGCCCATCCGCTCCAGTTCGCGCAGCGCCGGCTGCAGCAGCACGGCCTTGGCGGGGTCCGGCTCGGCGACCACGATGGCCAGGTCGACGGCCGGCAGGGCGGGATCGATCTCGGCGCAGAACTCCAGGGAGCCGGGGC